>NZ_RAWN01000080.1:0-37416 GCF_003668895.1 Corallococcus sp. AB045 | reverse complement strand
TAAGAGACAGCCTGGTGGGCGTGGTGCACGAAGCGCAGGTGCTGGCGGGGTGGCGGACGGATCCACTGGCGCAGGTGTCGGACGTCATGGCGCGCGTTCGCAAGACGCACGCGGTCCGCAGCCAGAAGCGGCGGCTGGCGCGCCTGCACGGCAGGCGCGGGGGCGGGCAGAAGCTTTTCTGAGGGGCGCGGTCCTGGCGGTAGAGTGGGGCCCGCCGTGTCGGAAGCCCCCTCCACCGCCTGGACCGTGTACATGCTGCGCTGCCGGGACGGCACGCTCTACACGGGTGCCACCAACAACCTGGAGCGCCGCCTGGCCACGCACGGCAGGGGAAAGGGCGCCGCGTACACGCGGGCCCGGCTGCCGGTGACGCTGGTGTGGAGCGAGCCCGCCCAGGACCGGAGCACCGCCCTGCGCCGCGAGGCCGCCATCAAGCGGCTGACGCGCGCGGACAAGTTGCGGCTGTTCGCGCGGCGCCCGGGACGGCGTTGACGCACGTCCCCCTGATTTGTTGGCGGAAAGGGGTTCTCTTCACAACGCAGGATGCGCGCCTCGCGACAGTTGGCGCGGCGCCCGCGGTTGTTTCATCGCCTGCTGATGAAACGGTTGGGGCCCGCGGGTGGGTGTACGGAACGCCGGGGGCCGAATTAGGGTGTGGCCTGTCCTAGCAGGGGGAAGTCCATGTCGCGTTCTCGCTCGTTCGTGTTCGTCTTGCTCGCGTTGGGTCTGGGGAGCGCAGGGTGCTCCGAGCCCAACCACCAGCCCGTCATCCACGCTGGACCGCGCCCGCTGGGCTCGCCGTCCACGCCGGGCGGGCTCAAGTTCGAGGAGGGGACGGTCATCCAGCTCCAGCTGGAGGCGACGGACGCGGACAACGACGAGATCTTCTACAGCTGGTCGCAGCAGCCGCCGCAGCCGGCCGGCGTGTTCAGCGACCCGCGCATCGCCACGCCCACCTGGACGGTGCCGTCGCCGCCGGAGGACCCCCACCAGGCCATCCTCCTCTACGTGGAGGTGGAGGACCACAACGGCGGCGTGCTGGTGGGCCAGTCGCCCTCCATCTACGTGCTGCCGAAGCAGCAGTAGCGCCCGCTCAGGCGGCGGTGGCCGCGGGCGGCGGCGAACCCGGACGCTGCTTCGCGCGGCTCCGGGCGCGCACGGCGACGAGGATGGCGGCCACCAGGCCCACGCCCGCGCCAATGCCCGCGCCCATCAGCTGCGAGTGCATCAGCGACGTCGTCACGCGGCGCACGACCTCCGGCAGGTTGCACATGGTCTGCGAGGCGAGCGGCGTGCTGTTGTACCACTCGATGTAGGAGGGGGCGACCAGCGACGCGATGAAGGTGCCCAGCAGCGTGCCGGCCAGGATGAAGATGAGGAACGTCTTGAACGTGGCCATGGCGGGGACCTCCTCGGCGGGTGGGCGGCGGGCCGTCCTTAGTATGCGCACGTCCGCCGCGAAAGGGGCGAAGGCATGCTAAGGGGACGGGTGTGCCGCTCCTGCCACTCGCCATCCTGTTCGGGGTCGTCTCGCTCGTGTGCGCGGCCCTCCTGCTGACGCACGCCTTCCGCCGCAGCGTGGGCACGGGCGTCATGGTGCTGCTCATCCCCTGCTACATGCTCGTCTACGCGTTCAGCCAGTTCGAGCACCCGCGCAAGAACCTCATCGTCGCGGGCTTCGTGGCCAGCACCGTGCTGACGGCGGTGTTCCTGGGCATGGGCGCGCACGGCATCGCGGCGGCGGCGGCCCGCATGCCGCCCCCCGGCTTCTAGCCTCCGCGCATGACCGCGAGCCCCTCGGGTGCCCGCTGTGGCCAGCATCCGGAAGCGGCCGCTGTGGCCCTCTGCGCGCGCTGCGGCGGCTACCTGTGCGGCGCGTGCACGGAGGTGCTGGAAGAGACGGCGTACTGCGCGCCCTGCGCCGAGCGACGCTTGAGGGACACGCGCCCGTCGCGCGCGGTGCGGCTGGCGCTGCTGGCCAACGTCGGGGGCTTCCTGTTCCTCGGCGCGCCCGTGGTGCGGCTCTCGGGGTCGGCTTACGGGAGGCTGGGCGGAGGCCTGGAGGTGCTGCTGGAGCTGGCGTGCACGCTGGCGGCGGCGGTGGCGGGCACCGTCATCTCCACGCGGAAGCTGCGGCGCCGCGACGAGGTGGGCGACCGGGCCTTCGCCATCATGCTGCGCGTCCTGTCCGCGCTGAACCTGCTGGGGCTCTTGGCGTGGGGCGCGCTCACCGCCTTCGTGCTGACCGTGGGGCGGCACGGGCCCTGAGGGCGCGCGTTACACGCCGCGCTCGTTGGGGTCCCAGAGGTACTTGTGCATCTGGAGCTGGAAGCGCACCGGCAGCCGGTCCTCGATGATCCACTCCGCCAGCTGGCGAGGGTGGAGCTTGTCGAAGATGGTGGAGAACAGGACGCTGTAGGGCCTCTGTCCCAGCTTGTGCTCCTGCACGAGCGTGCGCGCCCACTCGTAGTCCACGCGTGAGCCGATGACGATTTTCAGCTCGTCGTTGGCGTTCATGGACGTGAGGTTGCGGTAGTCGTTGCGGTCGCACTCGCCGGACGACGGCGTCTTCATGTCCACGATCTTGTGGACGGCCGGGGGCACGAGCCGCACGTCGATGGCGCCGCTCGTCTCCAGCAGCACCTTGAGGCCCGCGTCCAGCAGCGCCTCCATCAGCGGATACACGCCGGGCTGGAGCAGGGGCTCGCCGCCCGTCACCTCCACGGTGGGCGTGTTCCAGGCCAGGGCTTTCTCGACGACCTCGGAGACCTTCATGCGGCTGCCACCGTGGAAGGCGAACTCGCTGTCGCAGTACGAGCAGCGCAGGTGGCAGCCGGTGAGGCGGATGAAGCCGCACAGCATGCCGGCGTGGGACGACTCGCCCTGGAGTGAGAGATAGAGTTCCTTCACCACGACGGAGTCGGCGGTGGGGACGCGGCGGGGCTCGATGTGCGGGCGTGCGGCAGGCATGGCGTGCGGTGCGAAGGGGCGCATCAAGCGCACCCTTGGGGGGAGGGGGTCAAGCCCGGAAGGCTCAGGGTTGGGGCTGGCGGGCTTTCACCCGGTTGATGAAGGTGTCGATGAGGTGGCGCGCGATGCTCAGGCGGGGCGGGATGCGCGGCAGGTCGTCCACGCCGAACCAGCGCGCCTCGGCGATCTCCTTGCCGTCCACGACGACGTCTCCGCCCGCGTACTCGGCCATGAAGCCCACCATCAGCGAGCGGCCGAAGGGCCACGGCTGGCTGCCGAAGTAGGTGACGTTCTTCAGGTCCACGCCCACCTCCTCCTTCACCTCGCGCAGCACGGTCTCCTCCAGCGACTCGCCGGCGTCCACGAAGCCGGCCACGGTGCTGAAGAAGGGCTCCGGGAAGGACGCGTTGCGCGCGAGCAGCATCTCGTCACCCCGGGTGATGAGGACGATGACCGCCGGAGCGATGCGCGGATAGAACGGCGTGTGGTCCACCGGGCAGCGGCGCGCGCGTTCGCCAGGCACGAGCTGCGTGGCCGCGCCGCACTTGCCGCAGAAGCGGTGGTTCAGGTCCCACTCGGAGATGGAGAGCGCGCGGCCCGCCACGGCGAAGGTCACCTCGTCCACCTGCTTGTAGAGCGAGCGGGCAGGCACGAACTTCAGCCCCTCCGGTGGCGTGAAGTCCCCGGGCATGGGCGCCGCGTAGCAGTCGGTGTCGTCGAGCATGCCCAGGAAGTGGGCGCTGACCGCGGCCTCCGGTAGGGCCGAACCCCGGGGCAGGTCGAGGCGGCCATCGTGCTCGGACACGAGCAGGTCCATGCCGCGCGCGGCGAACAGGAGCGCGGTGTCGCGCGAGCGAGCGGGCGGTTCGTAGCCGGACTGGAAGCGTTTGAGGAGGCTCACGGGGCCACCTTAACGGACGGCGCGGCGGGGCGCCGCGCGCTATGCTCCGGCCGCCCGCCACCGGGCACCGCCCGCCTGGGAGCCTTCGACCGTGAACGCCCTCATCCTCCGCATCGTCTGCGGCCTGCTCTTCGCCGGAATGGTGCTGGGCGTGGCGACCCATCCCCCGCAGGACCTCACGCAGGGGCTGGGCATGATGCTGCCCGCGACGATGCTGCTGGGCGTGGCGCTGAAGGGGCCGAAGGGGCGCTCCACGATTCCGAAGAAGCGCTCGCCGCCGGTGTCCGGGGGAACGCCCGGCGTCTGAAGCCAACGCCGGGGCTCATTGTCACGCGCGTCAGTAGACGTTCATCAACTCCACATCGAAGACGAGCACGGCGTCGCTGGGGATGACGGGCGCGGAGCCGCGCGAGCCGTAGCCCAGGTCGGATGGGATGACGAGCTTGCGCTTGCCGCCCACGCGCATGCCGACGAGCCCCTCGTCCCAGCCCTTGATGACATCGCCCCTGCCAATCACGAAGTCGATGGGCTCACCGCGAGCGCGGCTGTTGTCGAACATGGAGCCGTCCGGCAGCCAGCCCGCGTAGTGGACGAACACGTAGCTCTTGTTGACGGCCTCCTTGCCGGTGCCCACGACCAGGTCCTGCGTGTAGAGGCCGGACTCGCTCTTGTTCATCGCGGACAGGTCCACGCCCAGGGACTCGGCGTAGGTCACCTTCGCGGGGTCACCCGAGGAGGATGATGAAGAGTCACCACAGCCGGCCAGGGCCAGCACCGCGCACAGCAGAAGGGAACGAAGCATGGCCCGCAGCCTGCCGCGCGCGGGCCCCGTGGGGAAGGGGGGCACGCACGGCCTGCCCGCCCGGACGGTGATGGGCGCGCACGTCCTGCTTGAAGCGCGTCCAGGCGGGGCTTATCCGTTGCGCCGCCCGCCATGCAGACGCCTTCCGACCCCGCGCCTTCCGCCTCGCTTCGTCCCTCGCTCGTCTGGCTGATGGCGGTGGCCGGCGCCGTCACCGTCGCGAACCTCTATTACAACCAGCCCCTCTTGGGAGACATCGGCCGGACGCTGGGGGCGGACGGGAGCGCGCTGGGGCTGGTGCCCACGCTGACTCAGGTGGGCTACGCGGTGGGCATGCTGTTCCTGGTGCCGCTGGGGGACAGCCTGGAGCGCCGCAAGGTCATCCTCCTGTTGTGCGGCTGCGTGGGCGTGGCGCTGGTGGTCGCGGGGCTCGCGCCCAGCCTGCACGTGCTGGTGGCGGCGAGCTTCGCCATCGGCGTCACCACGGTGGTGCCCCAGATGCTCATCCCGTTCGCGGCGCAGCTCGCGGCGCCCTCGGAGCGCGGACGCGTGGTGGGCACGGTGATGAGCGGGCTGCTCATCGGCATCCTGCTGTCGCGCACGGCGGCGGGCTTCGTGGGCACGCACCTGGGCTGGCGCACCATGTTCTTCGTGGCCGCGGGGCTGATGGTGGTGACGGGCGTCGTGCTGCGCTTCACGCTGCCCGCGCAGCCGCCGCTGGCCTCCATGCCCTATCCGCGGTTGATGCGGTCGCTCATCCACCTGGCCCGCACGGAGCCCGTGCTGCGGCTGCACGCGCTGCTGGGAGGGCTGACCTTCGGCGCGTTCAGCGCGTTCTGGGCCACGCTGGCGCTCTACCTGCGCTCGTTGCCCGGGCACTACGACGCGCAGGTGGCGGGCCTCTTCGGCGTGGTGGGCGTGGCGGGCGCGGCCATCGCGCCGCTGGTGGGGCGCTACGCGGACCAGCGCGGGGACCGGCGCATCAACGCGCTGGCCATCGCCGTGCTGCTGGCGTCCTTCGTCGTGCTGTGGCTCTGGGGGCACTCACTGTGGGGCATCGCGCTGGGCGTGGTGCTGCTGGACCTGGGCGCGCAGGCGAATCAGATCGCCAACCAGGCGCGGGTGTACTCGCTGCGTCCCGACGCCCGGAGCCGGCTCAACACGCTCTACATGGTGACCTACTTCGTGGGCGGCGCCGCGGGCGCGTGGGCGGGCATGGCGGCGTGGACGCGCGCGGGCTGGCCGGGCGTGTGCGCGGTGGGCGCGGCGATGTCGCTCACGGCGCTGGTGGTGGTGCTCTGGAGCGGCCGCCGTCTGCCGGCGGCCCACGCCTCCGCGACCTGAAGCCTCAGAGGTCGCGCTGCATGTTCCGGTGGGGGATGCCCACCTCTTCGTAGAGCTCGCCGTACTGCGCGTAGCCCAGGCGCTCGTAGAAGGGGACGACGGGGGCCCGCGCATGCAGGTGCACGTGGCGGAAGCCGCGCGTGCGCAGCTCCTCTTCCAGCGCGCGCACCAGCTTCGCGCCCAGGCCCTTCTTCTGCAGCGACGGTGACACCGCCATCTGGAAGAGCCGGCCGCCGTGCGCGTCCTCCGGGTGGAAGAGCACGCAGCCCAGCACGTCGCCGTTCGCGTGGGCCACCAGGTGGAGGCTGGCGTCCTCGAAGGGGAACTTCACGTCTTCGCGGACATGGCCCAGGGGCTCGCGCAGCACGCGGAAGCGCAGCTCCAGCTCGCCCGCGTAGAGCGGGTGGCGGGGGTCGATGAAGTCGAAGCGGAGGTCAGTCATGGCGCGAGAGTCTCTCAGAAGCTGCCGGTGAGCTGGAGGTTGAAGGTGCGGCCGTACTGCGGCACGGGGCCGGCGGACACGTCATCGCTCACGACGAAGGCGTAGCGCGAGTCGAGCAGGTTGTTCACGCCCGCGAAGTAGCGCAGCCGGCCGTAGTCACCGGACACGCCGAAGCCCACGAGCAGCGCCTCCCCGCTGTCCGCGCCAGCGACGCTCGGCACCCGGGCGCTCTGGTAGGTGGCCTGCGTGGCGATGCGCATGTCGCCATTGCCCACGGGCAGCAGGAAGCGTCCCGAGGCCAGGTGCGCGGGCGCGGCCTCCACCACGTCCTGCGAGGCGTTGCGCAGATTCACGTACGAATAGCTCAGGTCCACCAGCAGCCAGCGGCCCGGCTGCCAGTGCAGCCCGGCCTCCGCGCCCCACGCGAGCGTCTCGCCGGAGTTGTTCGCGTACACCAGGCACTGGGTGGGCGCGCTCGCGGTGCCGCAAGCGGGCGTGGCCACGGACTCGGTGGTGAGCGTGACGAGCTGGGAGATGCGGTTGTGATAGCCCGCGACCGTCACGCGCAGCTCGTGCGTCAGGTCGTGTGAGTGCTCCACCTCGAAGGTGGTGATGGTCTCCGGGTTCAGCTGCTTCGCGGGGCGCTGGGTGAGGAGGTTGTCCTCGTAGAACAGCTCGTAGACGTTGGGGGCGCGGAACGCGCGGCCGATGACGAGCTTGGTGAGGCCCTGCTCATACGGCCGGCCGATGACCGCGAGCCGGGGCGTGAGCGGCAGCGAGTCCAGGTCGGAGTACTTGTCCACGCGGAAGCCCAGGGACAGGCTCAGGCGCGGGTGCAGGCGCCATTCGTCCAGTGCGTACACGGACACGAGCGAGCGCGTTCGCGAGCCCAGCGACGCGGCCACCGCGGGGCCCACGCTCTTCTGGTCCACGCGCAGCTGGGCCTGGCCCTCCACGCCCACGGTGAGGCGGTTGGCTTCGGACAGGACCGCCAGCAGGCGCGCCTCGCCGGTGAGCCAGTCCGCCGCGCCGGAGTCGGTGTTCGTCGCCGAGCTGTCGCCGCCGTCGTAGTTCCAGTGGCCCTTGTAGCGGCTCAGGTCCAGGGCGCCGCGCAGGGACAGGACGAAGCGCTCGGACAGGGGGCGCTCGTACTTGGCCTCGGCGAAGCCGCGCACGTCCTGCACGCGCGTGCCCTGCGCGCCCACCACGGTGCCATAGGGCGCGGTGGGCACGTCCTTGCTGCGCCCGTGCAGCCGGGCCGCCAGCGACAGGTTGCCCAGGCGAGCGCGCAGCGAACCGGTGCCGGCCTTCTCGCCGTCCAGGCCGGTGACGATGGGGCCCGGGTCGCCCAGGCGGGTGGTGTCCGCGCCGTGGGACTTCATGCCCGCGAGGCTGAAGAGGACGGAGCGCTGGGGGTCCTCCCACGACGTGGTGGCGTGCACGAGCGTGGAGCCCATCGCGCCCACGGCGCCGGTGATCTCCAGCCGCCGGTCCAGGCCCAGCGACTCACGCGGCACCACGTTGATGACGCCGAAGAACGCGCCCGTGCCGTACAGCGCGCTGCCGGGGCCGCGCACCACCTCGATGCGCTCCACCTCTTCCAGGTCCACGCTGAGGTCATGCGCCGCGTAGCCCTGGCCGGCCCACACGTCGTTCATCGCGTGGCCGTCCCAGAGGATGAGGATGCGCGTGTTGAGGTCGCCCGGCGGCGAGAAGCCGCGCACGCCCAGGTACGTGTACGTCCGGTCGTCGGTGAGGAAGAAGCCGCGCACGCCCGCCAGCGCCTCCGCCAGGGTGCGCCAGCCGAACGCGCGCAATTCCTCCGGCGTGAGCACGGTGGTGGAAGCGGGGGCTTCGTCCACGGACAGCAGACGCTTGGACGCGGCGCGCACCGGGGGCGGCTCGTAGCGCAGGGTGGCGTGGACCTTCACCTCCTGGTCGGGGATGACGGTGACCTTCTGGCGCACGGGGCGCACGTCGCGGCTCTCCACCTCCAGCACGTGCTCGCCCTGCGGGAGGGTGACGACGGTGGGAGTGAAGCCCGCGGGCCGGCCGTCCACGCGCACGGTGGCGCCGTCGTGGTTGGCGGTGACGACGACGCGTCCGCTGGGCGCCGTCTGGGCGGTCAGCGTGACCGCGAGCGGCAGGGTGCCTTCGGCGGGCACGTCGATGACGTACTGGCCGGGCGCGTGACCGGCCGCGCGTACATGCAACACGCGCTGGCCCGGAGACAGGCGCAGCTTCGCGGGGATGCGGCCCAGGAGGGGGCCGGTGGGGCTGTCACGGACCTCCGCGCCCTCGGGGGAGCCGGTGATGTCCACCATGCCGGTGATGAGGGCCAGGTCCAGGTCCACGGGCACTTCCCGGCCCCGCACGAGGGTGACGGTGGCCTCGGTGGGGCGGTAGCCGGACCTCTGGACCAGGACCTTGTGGCGGCCCGGCGACAGCGCGAGCGTCTGCGGCGAGCGCCCCCGGCTGCCCAGGTCCGCGCGGTCCACGAAGACCTCCGCGCCGCGGGGATTGGTGGTGACGCGCACCAGGGCGACCTTCGGGCGCAGCCGCTCCAGCGAGCGGGTGACTTCCGAGGCGTCCTCGGCGGGCAGGTCCTCGCCGAGCAGGTCGTTGTAGTAGCGGTACGCCTCGTTGAACTTGCCCAGCGCTTCGAAGCAGCGCGCGATGTTGAAGAGGACGTTGCGGTTGGGGACCAGCCGGTAGCTGGTGAAGTACGAGCGCAGCGCCTCCGTGTAGTTGCCGTGGGAGTACGCGTCGTTGCCCAGCTCGAAGGCGATATCCGCCTCGTCCGCGTTGTTGTCCGCGAGCGCGGGACCGGCGGTGAGGAGCCAGAGGGACAGCAGCCAGGGACCGAGGGGGAACGCACGCATGAGGACGCCTGCATTCTTCCCCCGATACGGTGTCAGGTCCATGACACTGGAGAGCCCGGGAGGGCACCGCACGCCCGGCGTGGGTCAGCGGGCGAGCGCCGCCGCCAGCCGCCGGGCCGCGGCTTCCAGCGTTTCCGGCGAAAGGTGCTCCGCCGGGGCCGCGTCGAAGGCGCCCCGACCCCGGAGGTGGGACGGGGTGTCCGCGAAGCGGGGGACGAGGTGCAGGTGGAAGTGGCGGAGCACGTCGCCAATGGCGAAGGCGTAGACGTGCTCGGCGCCGAGCACCTCGCGCTGGGCGCGCATCACCCGGGCGGCGAACGGCCCCAGCTCCCGCGAGGCCGTCTCGTCCAGGTCATACCAGCCGCGCACGTGCTGATCGCTGGTGAGCACTACCCAGCCCGGGACGGGGCTGGGGGACGCCACCCCGTGGAGGACGAGCCCGGGCGCCCTCGCGAGCACGCCACCCGGTGGGTGGACCTCTCCGCGAACGATGGCGCAGCCCAGGCAGGGGTCGTTGACGTCTGACATGGCGAGTCATCCTAGTTTCAAGGCGCTTGGCAGCCCTTGGGTAGAATTTACCCCACCTTGACGGCGTGGGCCCGCGTCGGGGAGTGTCCGATTTCCGCCCTTTTGGGAGCAGCTGGGGCGTGAAAATTCCGTCATAAATTCAAGGTGGGGACGATGAAGAAGCATGTGCTGATGGCCGTGTTGCCGCTGCTGGCTTGGGGGTGCGGTGACGCGACTGACGCGGACAACGATGGTGTCGCTGACGGCATCCGTGATCCGAACAACGTGTCGGTGGTGGTTCCTTCCACGCCGAAGGGCACGGTGTCGGGCCAGGTGCTGAGCACGACGCTGCAGCCGCTCGCGGACGTCGCGGTCGCGATGACGATTGGCAGCCAGCCGACGGGCAAGTCGGCGACGACGGACGCCAGCGGCAACTTCGTGATGACGGACGTGCCGGCGGGCGCGCAGGTGCTGCTGACGTTCAGCAAGGGCGGCTACTCGACGCTGCGCGCGACCTCCACGGTGCCGTCGGCTGCGGGCACGGTGCCCATCAACAACGGCAACGCGAGCTTCGGTCCGGTGACGCTGGCGCAGCTGAACAGCTCGCTGGCCGTCACCGTGGTGACGCCGCAGGGCCGTCCGGCGGTGGGCGCGAAGGGCGTGCTCGAGGTGGACAAGGCGGGCTCGGTCATCCTGAGCAACTACGACTCCGTCTCCTCCGTGATCAGCAAGGTCTACGTGGAGGCCACGGCGGACGCCAACGGCGTCCTGAACTTCACCGGCATCCCCTCCGGCGTGGAGCTGGCGCGGCTGACCGGCACCTACAGCCTCTGGATCGCGCCGATGGACACCAACGGCGACGGGGTCGTGGACACGGGCGGTTACACGAAGAGCTACTCGGGTGACACCATCGTGGGGTCGCAGGCCACGACGCTCGCGCAGCTGTCCTTCTCGAAGCCGACGGGCGCGGGTGCGCTGAACATCGAGGGTGGCAACGTGTCCAGCCTGAAGGGCGCCGCGGAGGTGGATCCGCTCCGCAACATGGTGCGTCCTGGCGAGCCCATCTACGTGTACTTCAACCAGCCGGTGCAGCCGGGCTCGGTGTTCGTGCGCCTGACGGACGAGTACGCCAAGGAGTCGCTGCCGGTGACGGCCGCGGTGAATGTCGGCGGTTACTCGGCGACCATCACCCCGGGCAACGGCATCGTGCAGGAGGGCAAGGAGTACAACATCTTCGTCCGCGCGGTGGCCGCGGAGGGTGGCAGCAACTACAGCCGCACGGGCTTCTTCTTCGGCGGCGACCAGTCCGCGCCGAGGGCGGTGACCATCGCGGAGATCCGGTACCAGGAGCAGGAGCGGCCGCCGGCGAATGGCGCGTTCCAGCTCAATACCGGTGAGACCGTGTTCGTGAGCTTCAGCGCGCCCATCGCGAAGCAGGTCGGCCAGTCCGTCCAGGTCCTCTTCGGTGTCGACATCGACGGCGTCGGCGGCACGGGTGGCAACTCCTTCGGTGAGATTGGCAACACCAGTGGCCAGGGCTTCCCCCTGGAAATGGCCGAGCCGACGAAGCCCATCCAGACGCGCACGCCGGCCGAGCTGCCGGTGTTTGGCATCCAGGCGTCCGGGTACAGCACCCGCTATTCCTTCATCTACAGCGGCAACCCCCTCGTCGGCCTGAACCTGGTTCCTCTCCGGGTGGTGTTCAGCAACCTGGCGCCCGTCCTGGGCACCAACGACGTCTACGAGTCCATCTGGGGCCAGCCGATCAACGCGGACCTGGAAGCGACGGGCATCATCCAGCAGGCCGCGCCGGCCCTGCCTCTGCCTTGAGCCTGGCTGCGTCAGCCTGACATAGGAGGTTGAATCCTCCTGGATGCCCCCGTGAAGCCCATGCTTCGCGGGGGCATCTTCGTTTCAAGCTGTCCCCAAGGTGGGATCCTCCCGTCTTGAATGGAGACGTGTCCCAGTGCCGCTGGACGCGCAACGTCCCGAGGATGCATACGGATCGGGTCTGCTTCCGGATGGACTCCTTCTTGCTCAGACGCGTCACCATGAAAAATCTCAGCTTCATCTGGATGGCGATGCTGCTCATGCCCGCGGCATGCATCGAGATTCCTGACCTCGCCGTCCCATCCGAGACGCCTCCAGGCAGTGACGCAGGAACGGGTCCGCAGGAGCAGGATCCGATTGGCATCCAATGGGTGTCACCCGTGGAAGGGGCACCTGTCGGAAGCACCGCGAGGCTCCAGGTTCAACTGACGGGAGCCGCTCCAGACCGCGTGGAGTTGCTCGTGGATGGCGCAGCGGTCGCCAACTTGGAAGCGCCGTTCGTCCTGGACTGGGAAACGCAATCCATTTCAGAGGGCCCGCATGCGTTCGTCATCCGCGCTCTTCGAGAGGAACAGGAGTTCTTGAGCGCCCCGCGCCAGTTGGTGGTGGACCGGACAAGTCCAAGGAGGGTTGCCCAGGTGCCCGCCAATGATGCCTTTGAGGTTTCAGTCCTGGCGCCCGTTGAAGCCACCTTCTCGGAGCCGTTGGATGCGAGCACTGTGAATGGACAGGCGGTCCAACTGTTGACGGAGTCCGGGCGATTGGAGGCAAGCGTCCTTCTTTCGGGTGATGGAAGGACCTTGACCTTGAGTCCGACTTCGCCGTTACCGGTCAATCAGCGGGTCCGGGTGGTGATTGCGGACACGGTTGTTGATCTCGCCGGAAACAAGCTTGGATCCGCGGACCGGGACTGGTCTTGGTTCGTGCCCGCGTATCTCCACCTGGGTGCTCCTCTCACGGAATCTCCCGGTGAGGCCTATGTCGAGAGCACTTCAGTCGGAATGGGAGCGGATCTGCATCCCATTGTCGCCTGGGCGGGGGCCGTAGAAGAGACACTCAAGGTTCATGTCCGGCGTTGGAGGGGGGCCTCATGGGAGGCCATGGGGACGCCGATGAGCTCAGGTAGGCTCGTCAATGCTACTCAGTGCACGCTCCAGGTGGATGCGGACGGAAGTCCAACGGTCGCATGGTTCGAGGCCATGGCTGCCAATGATCTCAAGTGGTTCGTCCAGCGCTGGAACGGGCAGTCGTTCGAACCCGTTGGCGCCGCGTTGACGCCCGTCACGCAGACGACCTACGTGCCGGATTGGCGGTTTGCTCAGGGGCCCCACCCGTATCTCACCCTTGCAACCCATGAGACCGGCTCAGGGTGGCATCGCATCTACATCCGCCAATGGCGTAACGGCGCCTGGGGGCAGTTGGGAGCCGCCATCGAGCTGCGAGCGAACTCGATTGTGGACTCCTTCTTCCTCGATGTGGATGGCAGGGGATATCCATTCATGGTGCTGAGGGAGCAGATCCCTGGAGGGGGAGCTACATCGAACACCGCAATGCGATGGACAGGAAGCGCCTGGCAGGACGTAGGCGCCACCTTGTCTGGCCTTCCGACGGCCCTGTCGTTCGACGCCAGCAATGCTCCGCTGGTGGCGACATTGGATACGCTCACGGGAAAGCCAAGGACTCTCCTGCAGAAGTGGACGGGAAGCGCCTGGGAGCCGTGGGGTGGAGCGTTGGATGCTCTGCCGGGTGTGGACAGCACGACCGTGAGCTCGGTGACGCTGGACACCCAGGGGCGCCTAGTCGTGGCGCTCTCCGGTCTGGTGGGGACTGATGGCAACAGGTCTGGCAAGGGCCAGGTGCGACGGTGGAACGGGACTCAATGGGAGGCGCTTGGCGGGATATTGAATCCGTCGCCCGGCATGATCCCCTACAGCCGCCCGCAGCTCGGATTGGTCTCGGACGACGAGCCGCTCCTCACGTGGATTGAAGTGCCTCCTCCGTTGTCCTCGCCAGGAGGGAAGGTCCACGTGTATCGACTCAACCACTGACCCCCACCCCCAGTCCCTCCGCCCACCTACACTGTCGTCCTCTGTGTCCCTGTCGCTCAGCGGACAGCGGACCTACCCTGGGATCCGTCCAGGGAAATCTTGCGAGAACGGGCGCTTTTCGGTGGACGTGTTTAGATTCACTCCGCCCCTCCCCTGCATGCGAGGCCTCTGCTCCATGAAGAACGCGGTCCTGACATCTCCAGAGGGTGAGCCAACCGCGAGCGGTGGGCCCGCTCCCGTGAACTCCGCCAAGCAGCGCGTCCTCGTCGTCGACGACTTCGACGACGCCCGCGAGATGTACGCCGAATACCTGGAATTCTGCGGGTTTGAGGTGGACACCGCGAAGAACGGCCTGGAGGCCGTGGAGAAGGCCCAGGAGGGGGAGCCGGACATCATCCTCATGGACCTGTCCCTCCCCGTCATGGATGGCTGGGAGGCGACGCGGCGCATCAAGCAGGACACCCGCACCCGCGACATCCCCGTGATGGCCCTCACCGGCCACGTGCTCGCCGGCAACGCCGAGCACGCCCTGTCCGTGGGCGCTGACGAGTTCGTCGCCAAGCCCTGCCTGCCCCAGGACTTGGAGAACAAGATCCGCAACATGCTCAAACCCAGCAAGGCGAAGCCCCGCTCGGGTCAGGAGTAACCCCAGGCTCCGCCCCGCAGTGTCCATGGGTGGACACTCGGGTGCGGCACCCTGCGCCGGGACGGGCTCTCCCGCAGGCCCCCCGGTTGACCCCTGGACGCGGGAAACGTAGGCAACCCTGGTGGGCTCTCCCGCCTCGTCCTCTTCACCCGACGCGTGGACTCCTCCCGAGGAGTTCGACGAATACCGCATCGTGCGGCCGCTCGGACGGGGACGCACGGGCCGGGTGTACCTGGCGCACGACACGCTCCTGGAGCGCCCCGTCGCGGTGAAGTTCATCCCGTCGCTGGGCTCCAACGCGCTGGCGCGCTTCCTGGTGGAGGCCCGCGCCGCCGCCCGCATCCAGCACCCCAACGTCGTCACCCTGTACCGGGTGGGACAGCTGGAGGATCAGCCCTACCTCATCTCGGAGTTCATCCGGGGCGTCAGCCTGGACCGGCTGGCCCGGCCCGTGCCCTGGGAGCGCGCGCTGGGCATCGGGCGGGACCTGGCCCGCGGCCTGGGCGCCGCGCACCGCCGGGGCGTGCTCCACCGCGACATCAAGCCCGGCAACGCCGTCCTCACGGAGAGCGGCGAGGTGAAGCTGCTCGACTTCGGCCTGGCCAAGCTGCTCGACCGCGCCGAAGCCAGTGAGCCCACCCCTCCGCGCGCGCCCCTGCCGCCGCCGGAGCTGCCCGCGGACTGGGATCCGGAGTCCAGCCCCGCCCTGGGCGCCCGCTCGCTGGACGGAGTCTTCCTGCCGTCCCTGCCGCGCGGCGCGCTGGTGGGCACGCCCTACTACATGTCCCCGGAGGCCTGGGCCGGCGAGGAGCTCACCGCGCGCAGTGACGTGTACTCGCTGGGCGTCGTGCTCTACGAGCTGTGCGCGGGCAAAGGCCCCTTCCGCGACGTGCCCTGGCGCGAGCTGTCCGAGGCCGTGCGCACCCGCGACGTGCGCCCCCTTCAGGAGGTGGCCCAGTCGGTGGACCCCGGCTTCGCCGCCGCCATCGACAAGTGCCTGAAGCGAGACCCCGCCCAGCGCCACGCGTCCGCCGCGCAGCTGCTCGACGCGCTGGAGGCGCTGACGCGCGAGGAGCTTCCGGCCGTCATTCCGGAGGGCAATCCCTACCGTGGCCTCCGGGCCTTCGAAGCCGAGCACCGCGGCCTCTTCTTCGGCCGCCGCCGCGAGCAGCGCGCCGTGCTGGAGCGGCTGAAGGCGGAGGCCTTCCTGCTGATGACGGGCGACTCCGGCGTGGGCAAGTCGTCCCTGTGCCTCGCGGGCATCCTCCCCGCCGTGGCGGACGGCGCGCTGGAGGACGGCCGGCGCTGGCGCACCGCGCGGCTCGTGCCCGGGCGCAGGCCCGTGTCCGCGCTGGCCGTGGCGCTCGCGCCGGTGCTGGAGGTGGAAGAGGAGCCGCTCGCGGAGACGCTGCGCCAGGACCCCGCGTCGCTCGGCCGCAGGCTGCGCGCGAAGCTGGGCACGCAGGGCGGGCTGCTCGTCTACATGGACCAGCTGGAGGAGCTGGTGACGCTGTCCCCGCCGGAGGAGGCCGCGCTCGCGGGCGCCGCGCTGGGGTCGCTCACGGAGGCGGCCGGCGGACTGCGGCTGCTCGCCACCGGCCGCAGCGACTTCCTCACCCGCCTCACCGCCGTGCCCGGCCTGGGCCCGGAGGTGCCGCACGCGCTGTACCTCCTGCGCGCGCTCACGCCGGAGGAGACGCGTGAGGCCATCGTCGGTCCCGCGCGCGTGAAGGGCGTGAGCTTCGAATCCGAGACCGTGGTGGACGCGCTCGTCGCCTCCACGGCGGCCTCCGACGGCGGCCTGCCGCTGCTCCAGTTCGCGCTGGCGGAGCTGTGGGACGCTCGCGACGAGTCCCGCGGCGTGATGACCCAGGCGGCGCTGGACTCGCTGGGCGGTGTGTCCGGCGCGCTCGCCCGGCATGCCGACGCCGCGGTGGCCCGCCTGCTGCCCGACCAGCGCTCGGCGGCGCGTGGGGTGATGCTGCGCCTGGTGACGGCGGACGGCACCCGCGCGCGCAAGACGGACCGTGAGCTGGTGGGCGATGACCCCCGCTACCGCGCGGCGCTGGAGGCCCTGGTGCGCGCGCGCCTGCTCGTGGCGCGTGAAGGCGAGGGCGGCACCGCGTACGAGCTGGCCCATGAAGCACTCCTCACCGGGTGGGCCACGCTGGCGCGCTGGCTGGTGGAGGCGGGCGAGCGCCGCGAGGTGCAGGCCCGCCTGGAGGCCGCCGCCGCGCAGTGGGAGCGCCTGGGCCATGCGCGCGAGTCGCTGTGGGGCCCGCGCCAGCTGGCGGAGACGGAGCTCCTGGAGTCGTCCGAGCTCACCCAGCGCGAGCAGTCCTTCCTCAGCACCTCGCGCCGCACCGGCGTGCGCAGCCGGCGCCTGAAGGTGGGCCTGGCGCTGGGCTTCCTCGTGTCGCTGGGGCTCGTGTACGCGGGCCTCCAGTGGCGCGAGCGCCGCATCCTCGACGTGCGCGTGCATGGCGAGCTGGCCTCGGCCGGGTCGGAGCTGGAGGCCGTGCGCCGCGAACGCGACGCGCTCCAGGCCGAGCGCGCGGAGGCCTTCCAGCTCTACGACACCGGCCACAAGGCGGACGGGGACCGGAGCTGGGCGAAGGTGGCGGGGCACGCCGGACAGCTGTCCCACCACTTCGACGCCGTGGCGGACCGGCTGGAGCGCGCGCTGGCGCTGGCCCCCACTCGCACCGATGTGCGCGACGCGCTGGCGGACTTCCTCTACGAGCGCGCCCTGTGGGCCGAAAGCGAGCGCGAGCCCGTGCTGCCAGCGCTGCTCCAGCGCCTGCGCCTCTACGACCCCGACGGCGTTCGCTGGAGCCGCTGGAACACGCCCGCGCACCTGTCCCTCCAGGTGGACGCGCCCGGTGCCTCCGCGGAGCTGCGCCCCGTGTCGCGCGAGGCCACGGGGCCAGAGGTCGCCGGCGAGCCCCTGCCTTCCCCGGGCGCGCTCCCCTGGACCGGCCTCACCGTGGCTCCGGGGACCTACCAGCTCACCGTGCGCGCCCCGGGCCACGAGGCGTCGGTGCAGCCGCTGCTCCTGACGCGCGGGGAGTCGCGGAGCGTCGTCCTGCCGCTCGTCCGCGCGGGTTCGCTCCCGCCAGGGTTCGTGTACGTGCCCCCGGGTGACGTGCGCTTCGGCAGCGCCGCCGAGTCCAGCGTGCGCGACTTCTTCAACGCCACCCCGCTGCACACCGTGCCCGTGCAGGGCTTCCTCATCGCCCGCCACGAGACGACGTACGCGGACTGGCTCCAATACCTGGCGGCCTTGCCCGCGGAGGAGCGCGCCTCGCGCCTGCCCCGCGTGGGCACGGGCGGCTACGCCGGAGGCCTGGCGCTGGAGCCGGACGGCAATGGCTGGCGCCTGCGCTTCCAACCCGGCGGCGTGCGGTACACGGCGCGGACGGGCGAGCCCATCCGGTACGCCCGGCGCTCGCAGCGCACGGAGCAGGACTGGCGCCAGTTCCCCGTCAGCGGCATCAACTTCGCGGACGCGGAGGCCTACGTGACGTGGCTGTCCACGTCTGGCCGGGTGCCGGGGGCCCGGCTGTGCTCGGAGCTGGAGTGGGAGCGCGCCGCGCGCGGTGTGGACGGCCGCGAGTACCCCCACGGCAACCGCCTGGGCCCGGACGAGGCCAACGTGGACGTCACCTACGGCAAGGACCCGGGCGGCTTTGGCCCGGACGTCGTGGGCAGCCACCCCGCGTCCCGCAGCCCCTTCGGCGCGGACGACATGGCCGGCAACGTCTGGGAGTGGACGCGCTCGTGGCTGGAGCCCGGCCGCCCGGTGGCCCGGGGCGGCAGCTTCACCTTCAACGTGACGAGCGCGCGGTCCTCCAACCGGGAGCTGCCGGAGGCCTCACTGCGCGACGTCACGGTGGGCCTGCGCGTCTGCGCGGACGCGCCCGTGTCCGGCGGCTGAGCACCACCGGACACTGGAACCCCCCGGGAACCGCTGGCATCACCCTGGGGTCTCCTCCAATTGGAAGCCACTGGACGCTGCAAGTGCCCGGACGGGCCTCGTGTGGTTGCCGCTCCCGCCCACCGGACTGACCTTGTGCCCTGTAACGCGGTGCGGGTCGGGGTCGGGGCAGGGAAGGGGCATCCAGATGAGGACGTTGCAGCGAGTGGTCGCGGCGTGTTTCGCCGTCGTGGCGGTGGGCTGTGGCACGGAATCGTCGGAGCCCGAGGCTCCCTCCCTGCGCACGCAGGTGGCGGAGGTCGTCTCTCCCAATGGGCGCAACCTCAATGGACGCAACCTCAACGGCCGCAACCTGAACAACAGCGAGCTGGGCGGCATGCTGGTGTCCGTGGCGTACGCGGGCGCCACCTCCGCCTCCGGCAAGACGCTGACCAATGTGCGGCTGCAGGGCACCGCCTTCGTCGGCCTGGACGGCCCCAACCCCGTGACGGGCACGGGCTTCACCGGTGCACGCTTCGTCGGCAAGCTGGGGGACGGCTCCACCCTGCCCGTGCGCGTGGACGGCATCACCCAGGGCAGCGGCGGCGACAGCGACTTGTGGTCCTACCAGGTCTCCTACCAGGGCTCGGACGGCAACTGGCGCGCCGTGTGCCAGGACGCGAACGGTGGGGCGCTCCCCGCCATCGCCGTGGCCGGCCGCTGGAACTACCTCCAGGGCGTGGCGGGTGGCGGCGAGAAGATTGAGGACGCCACCGCCTTCACCTTCGCCTGCGAGGGCGCCGCCATCGCGAAGTGCATGCACTTCGGTTACAAGCCCTGGGTCACCGTCAACGGCCAGAGCCTCGCGGGCCACCACCAGGCCTGCACCCGCATGGTGCGCGCGGACTTCTGCGGCGACGGCGCGTCGCACACCACCGATGGCCAGTGGGTCAACCTCTACGACGGCGTGGGCATCCAGGCCGACTCCGAGTCCTGGAGCTTGGAGGCCGAGTGGAACGAGGCCGGCGCGCGCTGCTTCACCTCGGAGACCCGCGCCCACGAGCCCGTGACGTGCTCGGGTTTCAACCCCATCCCCGACTGCGGCAGCACCAGCCACTTCCAGTCCGGCACCCGCCTCATCAGCGAGGCGCCCTCCGGGGTCAGCGGGTTGTAGCCTCATCGGCTACAGCAATCCCAGACTTGTAACTGAATAGGTTACAAAATCTGGAAGTCGATAAAAGTCAGTGTTTCATGTTATGAGAACGCTCCATTCGCCTCCGTGTCGCAAGGACCGGAGGGGCATGGGGCGTTTTCCGCATTCACGGAGGGGGACGGGACCGGTGTGTCCGGGGTTCCGTGCACGGTGAGGGGGAGGGTGCCCCATCGCGAGCCTGTCGTCGCGGTATCCCCGTCGTGAGTGGAGCACACCCCATGAAGCCTGAGCTGTCCCTGCTGTGGAAGCATTCCCGGAAGCGTCTGCCGTTCGCGCTCCTGGCCTCGTCGCTGGCGGTGGGCTGTGGTCAGCCCGTCCCGGAGACTCCCGCGCCTTCCGCGCCCCAGGCGGACTCCTCCGCCCAGGCCGTGGACCCGTCCGGCAACCTGGAGGTGGCGCTCGGTACGACCCTGCAGGCCCTGGAGGGGGACGAGGCGCGTCCGGTGGTGGAGTCCCTGTTCGCGATTCCCCAGGGCGCGGCCAGCAAGAGCACGGCCACGGTGTTCCAGCTGAAGCTGGACTCGAGGCGCACGGAGAACGAGGCGTTCCGCGGTGGGACGCTGACGATGGCGGACGGCGCGCAGCAGCTGACGTTCCGCGACAACGGCCAGGGTGGCGACGCGGTGGCGGGCGACCTGCTCTTCACGGCCTCCGGCACGTTCGACTTCGTGGCGCTCCAGGCGGAGCAGCAGCGCATTGCCCAGGCGCAATCCCAGTCGCCCACGCAGCTGACCACGGCCGTGTTCGAGAACCGCCAGCTGGTGCGCACCGTGCCGGTGACGGCGCTGAGCACGCAGTTCCCGGTGGGCCAGCCCGTGCCCATCCAGCCCATTGGCCTGGCATCGCTGGTGGACCCGGCGCGCTCGCTCATCATCCGCGCGCCCGCTGTCGTGAACGACACGACGCGCACGTATGACCCGTGCACCGGCGTGGGCAACCCGACCGGCAAGTGGACGTTCAACTACCTGATGACGGAGATGGCCAACCAGCCCTTCACGGGCGTGGCCCCCTCCACCTTCGTGCGCGAGTGGCTGCGGCAGTGGGAGCAGCCGCGCACCATCAACGGCTTCGTGAATCCGCCGCGCACGTCCATCGCGGGGAACCTCATCGGCCCCTGGCCGAAGCTGGCCTCCGGTGAGCTGAACCTGGCGAGATCGCCGTTCAAGCTCATCGCCATCGTGAACCGGCTGGACCTGGCCGGCAGCAACCCGGCCTACGGCGCTGGCAGCGCGGGCGAGGGGCGCTTCATCTTCGCGGCCACCACGGGCACGGGGTCGAGCTGCTACACGGTGCCCTTCCTGGTCATCCTGGAGTACGGGGTGGACAAGAACGGCTGCGCGGCCATCAAGACCTACGCGCAGCAGTGGCAGGCCCTGTCCGGGCTGCCGCTGGGCAGCGCGTCGTACAACGCGGCGCTGGAGGCCCTGACGGAGCAGTTCGCCAAGCGCGACCTGTCCCCGCGCAAGCCCAACCGCAGCTCCATCAACCAGGTGCGCACCAACGACGACTGGCTGGCCAGCCCCTGGGAGCTGCGTGAGTTCCGTCTCTGGAACGGCTCCATCAACCCGAACTCCTACTCCACCACGCCGCCGCCGGTGCTGGGGCTGCTCAACAGCCACACCGTGGCCCAGACGCCGGACCGCACCCGGCAGACGACGCTGTTCCCGGCCTACGTGAACGCCAACACAGGGCCCATCATCGCGGGCACGTACTCCGTCCCGCTGCCGTGGGCCGGCGGCACCTTCCGCTCGGGCCGCGCCGTCGTGACGAACCCCGTGGCCACCCCGCCGTTCTGGAGCCAGCCGGCGTCCGTCATCCCCAACCGTCAGGCGCGGCACGTCTTCTCGCTCAACACCTGCGACGGCTGCCACGGTGACGAGCTGGGCACGAACTTCACCCACGTGAGCTGGACCGGCGCGCTGTCGCCGTTCCTCAGCGGCGCGCTCACCGTGCCGGACCGCGCGGACGGCACGCCCGTGCGCACCTTCAACGAGGTGCTGGCGCGCCAGACGTTCCTGGACCAGATGGCCAACCAGAGCTGCCTCACCACGGCGTTCGTGACCGCCGCGCCGAGCGTCCACTGAGCCTCGCCCGGATGTGAAAAAGCGGCCTCCGTCCCTTCGCTTGGGACGGAGGCCGTCGTCTTTCCAGGCGACGTTCGCATGCCTCCCCGCCTGTCAGGGGGACGGGCCGGGCGTGTTCTCCAGGTTCACGGCCGGTGGTGGCACGACTTCCCCGGCCGGGGAGGCGGCACCACGTTTACCCGGCCCCGGGGACGCCCCCGGGTGGAACTCCAGGGCCAATGGCCCCTGGGGGCCGGGGAGGCAGGCCGTGGAACGCACCGAAGAGACAGCGGGTCTTCGAGCCCGGCGCACGGGTTCACGGTGGGGAGCCGTGCTGGCCGGCGTCTGGCTGGCTGGCGCCTGCGGACAGCGCTCCGAGGAGGCCGCCGCGCCCACCGCGCCCACGGTGGTGTCGCTGGGGCCGGAGAACGTGGTGCGCGTGGAGCCCCTGAAGCTGGAGAACGGGCCCGTCATCTCCGGAACGCTCCAGGCGCGGCGGCTGGCCAGCGTCCGCGCGGAGGTAGGGGGCAGCATCCTGGACGTGATGGCGGACCAGGGCCAGACGGTGAAGGAGGGTCAGCTGCTGGCGCGCGTGGAGGAACACACGCTGCGCGAGCAGGTGCTGGCGGCCAGCTCCAGCCTGCGCGTGGCGCGCAATGCCTTGCAGGTGGCGAAGGCGGATGAGCAGCGCAATCAAACCCTGGTCAAGCAGGGCGTCATCACCCGCCGCGACTTCGAACGCACGCAGCTCACGCGGACGCAGGCGGAGGGACAGCTGGCGGAGGCGCAGGCGCGGCTGAAGCTGGCGCAGGACCAACTGGCGCGCACGAAGGTGGCCGCGCCCTTCACGGGCGTGGTGAGCGAGCGGCAGGTGAACGCGGGCGACATCGTCCAGCCGGGCGCGCCCCTCTTCGTCGTGGTGGACCCCGCGACGCTGCGGCTGGAGGCCTCCGTGCCCGCGGCGCAGCTGGGCCAGGTGAAGGTGGGCACGCCCGTGGACTTCCGCGTGAACGGCTACGAGGGCCGCGCCTTCAAGGGTGAGGTGGAGCGCATCAACCCGGCGGTGGATCCCGCCACGGGCCAGGTGCGCATCTACGTGGGCATCCCCAACAACGAGCAGACGCTCCTGTCCGGCCTGTTCGCGCTGGGGCGCGTGGCGTCCCAGTCGAAGGAGGCGCTGGCCGTGCCGGTGGACGCGCTGGACACGCGCCAGGAGCCGCCCACCGTGCAGCGCATCTCCGACGGCAAGGTGGAGCAGGTGGCGGTGATGACTGGCCTGCGGGATGACGTGGCGCAGACCGTGGAGGTGCGCTCGGGGTTGAAGGCCGGGGACGTGGTGCTGCTCGGCTCCGCGCGCGATTTGACCAACGGCACGCCCGTGAAGCTCACCGCCGCGCCGGAAGGGCCGAAGAAGCAGCGGCCGGCGTCTCCTCCGGAAGCCCAGCAGGGCGTGGGCGGCGCGGGCAGCGCGTCCGGCGGCAGTGGCCCGGGACAGGCTCCGGTGAAGGCTCCGGCGGCGGCTGGGGTTCCCACGCCTCCGGCCCAGGCACCCGCGAAGTAGCGCCAGGCGTCTCCACTTCTTGAAGAAGCACCGCAGGAGTCGTCCGTGTTCATCTCCGACTTCGCCATCAAGCGCCCCATCATCACCATCACGGCGATGGTGGCGCTCGTCGTGTTCGGCATCGTGGCGCTCATCAACCTGGAGACGGACGAATTCCCGGACGTTCAGCAGCCGGTCATCAACGTCACCATCGCGTACCCAGGGGCCTCACCGGACACGGTGGAGCGCGAAATCGTGGAGCCCATCGAGGACGCCATCTTCGCCATCTCCGGCGTGGACGGGAAGAAGACGACGTCCAGCTCCACGGACAGCCTGGCGAACTTCACGGTCTTCTTCGACTTCGAGAAGGACATCCAGGAGGCGTCCCAGGACATCCGCGACGCCATCTCCAGCAAGCGCGCGGACCTGCCGCAGGAGATGGAGGAGCCCATCCTCACGCGCTTCGACCCGGCGGACCAACCCATCGTGTCGCTGGTGCTGACCTCGGACGCGCTGGACGTGCCCGCGCTGTCGCTCATCGCGGACCCCATGGTGGTGGGCGACTTGCGCTCGGTACCGGGCGTGGCGCAGGCCACGGTGGTGGGCGGCGTGGACCGGGAGATGACGGTGCAGGTGCGGCCCGCGGCGCTCCAGGCGGCGGGCCTGTCGGTGGCGCAGGTGGTGGCGGCGCTCCAGGCGCAGAACCTGGCGGCGCCGGTGGGGCGGCTCAACACCGAATTGCAGGAGCGCACCATCCGGCTCAAGGGCCGGCTGGAGACGCCGGAGGACTTCGCGCAGGTGCCCATCGCGGAGCGCAACGGGCGCACGCTGCGGCTGGGCGAAGTGGCGGATGTGTTCGCCGGCACCGAGGAGCCGCGCACCCTGTCGCTCTACAACGGCGCGCAGGCGGTGGGCATCGAGGTCATCAAGTCCAAGGGCCACAGCACCACGGAGGTCGCGGACGGCGTGCGCGAGCGCGTGAAGACGCTCCAGCAGCGGCTGCCCGCCAACGCGAAGCTGGAAATCGTCCGCGATGCGGGCACGCGCGTGGAGAACTCCGTCATCAACGTGCAGCAGGCGCTGATTGAAGGCGCGCTGCTCACGGTGCTGGTGGTGTTCCTGTTCCTCAACTCATGGCGCTCCACGGTGATTACGGGCCTGGCGCTGCCCGTGTCCGTGCTGGCGTCGTTCGTGAGCGTGTGGGCGTTTGGCTTCACGCTCAACACGATGTCGCTCTTGGGCCTGACGCTGGCCATCGGCATCCTCATCGACGACGCCATCGTGGTGCGCGAGAACATCGTGCGGCACGTGGAGATGGGGAAGGACCACTACACGGCGTCGCGCGAGGGCACGAACGAGATTGGCCTCGCGGTGGCGGCGACGACGTTCTCCATCGTGGCGGTGTTCGTCCCGGTGGCGTTCATGTACGGCGTGGCGGGGCAGTGGTTCAAACCGTTCGCGCTCACCATCGCGTGCTCGGTGCTGGTGTCGCTGTTCGTGAGCTTCTCGCTGGACCCCATGCTCAGCGCGTACTGGCCCGACCCGCAGGTGGAGAAGGGCGAGCGGCGCAACTTCATCTCGCGGGGGCTGGAGCGCTTCAACCACTGGTTCGACCGGCAGGCGGACCGCTACAAGGGCGTCATCGCGTGGGCGCTGGACCACCGGCTCGCGATGGTGCTGCTGGCGGTGGGCTCGCTGGTGGGCGCGGTGGCGCTGCAGGGCGTCTTCGGCGGCGCGGGCTTCGTGCCGGTGAGCGACCGCGCGGAGATTGAGATGCTGGTGGAGACGCCCGCGGGCTCCAGCCTGGACTACACGCGGCGCAAGGTGGAGGAGGTGTCCCGCCTCACGCGCCAGCACCCGGAGGTCGCGTACACGTACACGACCATTGGTGTGCCGCTGCCGCTGCGCTCGCCGGGCGTGGACCAGGCGCTGGTGTACGTGCGGCTCAAGCCGAAGACGGAGCGCAAGGCGAGCCAGGAGGTGCTGGGCAAGACGCTGCGTCAGGAGTTGCTCGCGGTGGGCGGCGCCAACGTGTCGGTGTTCACCAGCGGCTTTGGCGGGGCCATCAAGTCCATCCAGTTGGAGCTGCGCGGGCCGGAGTCCAAGGGGCTCAACCAGCTGGCGCAGCAGGTGATGAAGGAGGTGAAGCAGGTGCCGGGCGCGGTGGACGTGGGGCTGTCCACGCGCGGCGAGAAGCCGGAGCTGGAGGTGGAGCTGAACCGCGGCGTCGCGGGCCAGCTCAACGTGACGGTGGGGCAGGTGGCGCAGTCCTTGCGGCCGGCCTTCGCGGGCCTGGACTCCGGCGACTGGGTGGACCCCATTGGCGAGACGCGCGACGTAATGGTGCGCCTGGCGCCCCAGTTCCGGGAGAACCCGTCGCAGCTGTCGCAGCTGCCACTGGTGGTGGGCACCAGCCCCACGGGCGCGCCGGTGACGGTGCCGCTGGGGCAGGTGGCGACGGTGAAGCAGACCGTGGGCCCGGCGCAGATCGACCACCTGAACCGCGAGAAGGTCATCAACGTGCAGGCGAACGTGGCGGGGCGGTCGCTGTCGGAGGTGATGAACGGAATCCAGACGCGGCTCGAGGCGGTGAAGGTGCCTCCGGGCTACGAGGTGTCCACGGGCGGCGAGTCCGCGGATCAACAGGAGGTGTTCGGCCGGGTGTTCCTGGCGCTGGGCGTGGCGGTGATGCTGATGTACCTCATCCTCGTCATCCAGTTCGGCTCGTTCATCGACCCACTGGCCATCCTGGTGTCGCTGCCGCTGTCGTTGATTGGCGTGGTGCTGGCGCTGGTGGTGACAGGGGACACGCTGAACATCATGAGCCTCATCGGCGTCATCCTGCTGATGGGCATCGTCGCGAAGAACGCCATCCTGCTCATCGACTTCGCCAAGTGGCAGCACGAGAAGGGCATGCCCTTGCGCGAGGCTTTGATTGAAGCGGGGCGCATCCGCCTGCGGCCCATCATCATGACCACCTTCGCGCTCATCGCGGGCATGGTGCCGGTGGCGCTGGGACACGGTGAGGGTGGCGACTTCCGGGCGCCGCTGGGCCGTGCGGTGATTGGCGGCGTCATCACGTCCACGCTGCTCACGCTGCTGGTGATCCCGACGGTGTACGAAATCCTGACGGACGGTCGCGCGTGGATGACGGGGAAGCTGCGCCGGGTGTTCAAGGCGCGTGGGCAGGCGCACGGGCCTGCGCACGGCGGCGGTGAGCCTCGGCCCCAGCCTCAGGCCCGGCAGGACTGACGCGAAGAAGATGATTCCGTCACCCTCAAGGAACGGTTGGCGCATCGCGCGGAGGGCCATAGGGTCGGGAGTGTGGAGCTCCTGTCCCCGCTGCCTGATTCGCACCGCTCGCTCATCACCGAAGCCCTGGACGCACTGGGTGTCACCCGCTGGGTCCTGAGCATCCATGACCCCAGCTTCCCGGGCCTCCCCGGAGAGGACCTGGGGCGGGGCTCGCCGTACTCCGAGGGCGCCGCGCGCTTCCTCGCCTTCGCCCGGGACCTGGGCTTCACCGGCATCCAGCTGGGGCCGCAGGGGCAGACCACCGCGTACAACCCGTCGCCGTATGACGGCACGTTGTTCTCGCGCAACACGCTGAACGTGGCGCTCGCGCCGCTCACGGATCCGCACGGCCCGTGGGGGGCGCTGCTGTCGCCTGACACCCTGGCGCGGCTGGTCTCCGAAGTGCCCGAGGACGGGGGGCCAGAGGTCCGGTACTCCTCTGCGTGCCGGGGCCAGGCGCAGGCGCTCCAGGAGGCTTGGGACACGTTCCGCCGTGAGCGGGACCGCGTGGATGCTCCCGCGTCCATCCTCGCGCTGGTCCGCCGCTTCGCGGACTTCCGCATGGAGAACCGGGAGTGGCTGGAACGGGATGCGCTCTTCGACGTGCTCGCCGCCCGGCATCACACGCCGGAGGACTGGCGCGGTTGGGCGGATTCGCTGGATGGGCGCCTGTTCGCGCCGCGTGCCGGCGAAGTGATGCAGGCGGAGGCGCGCATCCGGGAGTTGCTCACCGTCGAAGCCGAGGCGGTGGAGCAGTACGCCTTCCGCCAGTTCCTCGTGTACGAGCAGCATGGGTTTCTGCGGGAGCGTGCGGGGGCGTGGGGGCTCAAGCTATACGGGGACCTCCAGATTGGTTTCTCGCCTCGGGACACGTGGGCGCGGCAGGGGCTGTTCCTGGGGGCGTACCTCATGGGGGCTCCGCCCAGCCGCACCAACCCGGAGGGCCAGCCGTGGAACTACCCGGTGCTGGATCCGGAGCAGTACGTCGCTGCGGACGGCTCGGGCCCCGGGCCGGTGCTGAGCTACATGGACGCGCGGCTGGGCAAGATGCTCTCCGAGTACGACGGCCTGCGCATCGACCATCCGCACGGGCTCGTGTGTCCGTGGGTGTACCGCGCGGGCTCGGCGGATCCGCTGCGCGCGGTGCAGGGTGGGGCGCGTCTGTTCTCCTCGCCGGACCTGCCGGATCACCCGGCGCTGGCGCCGTATTCCATCGTGGCTCCGGAGCAACTGGACCGCTCGGTGCCTCGCTACGCGGATGGATGGGTGACGGGGCTCACGGAGGAGCAGGTGGCCCGGTACGCCATCCTCTTCGACTCCGTGGTGCGCACGGCGCGGGCGCACGGCCGGGCCCGCGAGGACGTGCTGTGCGAGGTGCTGAGCACGCTGCCGTATGAGCTGTCACGGGTGATGGCCCGCGATGGCCTGGGCCGCTTCCGCGTCACGCAGAAGGCGGACCTGAACAACCCGGCGGATGTGTACCGCAGCGAGAACGTGGCCCCCGAGGACTGGGTGATGGTGGGCAACCACGACACGAAGTCACTCTGGCGGCTCGTCTCCGAATGGCAGTGGAAGCACGCGCTGCGCGCCCAGGCGGACTACCTCGCGGAGCGTCTGCATCCTGAACCAGAGGGGCGTGAGGCCTTCGCGCGTGAGCTGGCGCAGGATCCGGGGCTGCTCGCGCAGGCGAAGTTCGCGGACCTGTTCGCCAGCCGTGCGCGCAGCGTGATGGTGTTCTTCGCGGACCTGCTGGGCATGCCGGACACGTACAACGCGCCGGGCTCCGTGGACGCGCGCAACTGGTCGCTGCGCATCCCGACGGACTGGGCCGAGCACTACCAGCAGCGGTTGCGCGTGGGGGCCGCGCTCAACCTGCCGCAGGTGCTCGCCATGGCGCTGCGCGCGGGGGGCGCCGAGGCACGGGCCCGCCACGCGGAGTTGCTGACCCGACTGGACGGCGCCGCGGCCCGACTGCGAAGCGGCGTGCTGTGAGTCGCGCCCGGCGAGAGCGTGCGGCACGAACCTGTCCGACAGTCGGACAGGTTTTGGACGCCTGTGGCTGGGGGCTCAGTCGATGCGCCGCATGTCGAAGCGTGACTGGAGCTTCCACTGCCCATCCGCTTCCTGGATCTGCCCGAGCCAGGTGAAGCGGTCCGCGCTGATGTCGGAGAAGCTCCAGCGGATGGGCTTCCCGTGGTGCTCGCCCAGCAGGACGAGCCGGTCCCCATCCCGTCCTCCAGACAGCCGGTTGATGGCGCCACCCGTGGGACTGAACCAGGTGATCTGCCACTTGCCTCCAGCCTGGTCGAACGAGCGCACCGTGGTGCCGTAGCGCCTGTTCGCCCCGGGAGCTGACTGCGCGGGCGCGTGCCGCGACGGCACGATGAACACGTCCTGCAGGGCCCGTCCCTCCAGCACCCAGTGGAACCACCACTCGCCCTGGCTCTGGCGGATGCTCCCGTCCGGGTCATGGTCCTGGATGGTTCCGGCCCAGCCTCCCACCAACCACCCGAAGGTGGCCGCCGCGTCGCCCAGCTCGCTCGAAGGGCCTGGGCTCACCAGTGCCTCCACGAACGCCTGCGCCGGGGACACGGGGGCGGCGGGCCCTTCCGCGAGCCTGCGCCAGATGCCGGCGTATTCGATGGGCAGCCCGTCCGTGTCCACGTCCAGCATGGCGTTGAAGCCGCTCTCCAGGCTCTCGTAGCGGTAGCGCGTGGGGCCCGCGCGTGTGTAGCCCTGCCGCGCTGGCACGACCTCCAGCGCGGGAAACCTCACCCACGCCGCGCGGATCTCCGCGCTGGCGCCTTCGCCCAACCGCAGCCGGTTGATGGGCAGCGCATTGGTGGAGGGGCTCAAGCCCAGGTCCACGTCCGTGCAGCCCTTCAGCTCCTCCGCGACCCGGCCGTCCTTCCTCCAGTGGCCCTCCCCGTCATGCTCCAACGTGAGCGTCCGGTGCTCGCCGCGCCACGATTGCGTCACGCTCACCCGGCGCGTGCGCCACGCACTGTCACAGACGACCGAATACTCCGCCCTCAGCGGCGCACCCTGCTCCGCGACGAGGATCAATCCGGAGAACTCAGTGCCCTCCTGGCCTCGCCGCACGCGTGCATGCTCGAATCCCAGTTCATCCATCACGCGCCGCCAGATGAGCTCCCGCGTGACTGCCGTTGCCTCCGTTGCCATGATTCGGTCACCCCGTTGAAATTGCGGGGGCAGGATGGAAGGACGGACCGTGGCCGACTTGGGGAAAGTGGACCTGACCACGGTGCGCCGGCTGGCCTCCGGGGACGGATGGCGCGTGAGTGAGATCCTCTGCCGCTCCGGTCCGGAGGACCCCGTCTTCGAGGAGCAGCACACCTGGGTGTCCATCTCCGCCGTCCTGTCGGGCTGCTTCACCTACCGCTCCCGGAACGGACGCGTGCTGCTGACGCCCGGCTCGCTGCTGCTCGGGGAACAGCACACGTCCTTCTGCTGCGGGCACGAGCACGGCGTGGGTGACCGCTGCATCGCCTTCCACTTCAAGCCCGAGCTCATGGAAGAGGTGGCCAGGGACCTGTCCGGGGTAACTCGCACGGATTTCCCCAAGCACAGGCTGCCGCCCCTCCAACGGCTCGCGCCGCTCATCGCGGACGTCCAGGCGCTGGCCGAGCAGCCTGGCTCGCGCGGCGCGGAGGAACTGGCGCTGCGGATGGCGGGCGCGGCGCTGAGTGGCATCCACGGAGGGACAGCCCGGCCTGTCACCGCCACCGAGGAGCGCCGCATGGCGGAAGCGCTCCGGCTGATGGAGGCCGGGCTCGTGGAGCCCCTTTCCCTGAGCGTGCTCGCGCAAGAGCTGGGCATGGGTCGCCACCATTTCCTGCGCACCTTCCGCAAGGTGGTGGGAGAGAGCCCCTACAGCTACATCCTGGGCCGTCGCCTGACACTCGCCGCTGAACGCTTGCGGACGGACGGTGAGCGCATCGCGGACGTCGCCTTCACGTGTGGCTTTGGCGACCTGTCTGAATTCATCCGCCGCTTCCGCACCCGCTTCGGTGTCACGCCTTCGGCCTGGCGTGCCCGTGCTCGACCCGGGTCAGCCAAGACAGACGTCGCGCACGACCCGACCTGAGCGGTCGCTGTCACCCTCAGGGGGCTTCACTTCACACAGAGCGGGTCTCCTCAGTCTCCTTGGAAATCACCGTTCTCGGTGCTATCGGGTCTGCGCAATTCTTGATCTGTGTGAGGCAGGGACCGCGTGGCGAATCATCGTGAGTGGGAGTTCGGAGCGCATCGCGCGTTCTTCGAGGAGCCGGACCTGTTGGTGATGAAGTTCAACGGGCCCTCGAAGCTGGAGGACTCGAAGAAGGTGCTGGAAATCTGTCAGGAGGTGTCGAAGAACGGGCCGGTGTTCGTCATCTCCGACGTGTCGACCTCCAGCATCGAGAAGGACTCGCGCGAGCTGCTGGTGGCGCAGGCGAAGGCCGAGTGGTTTCGCGGCCACGTCTACCTGGGCACGGGCCCGCTCCAGCGCGCGGGCGCCAAGGCGCTGATGCTCGCCCTGTACTTCACCGGCAAGTGGACGGTGGACGTGGACTTCGCGGACTCGGAGAAGGACGCGCGCGACCTCATCGCGAAGAAGCGCGCCCAGCCTCCCAGGAAGTAGCCGCCTCCCGCCGCCTCAGTGCTGGACGTCCAGCACGAGGCGCGTGGGGTTCGTCAGCTCCAGCACGCGGAACGGGGCGCGGCGCGCGGTGCCCAGCACCCACGTCACCTCGCCCTCGAAGTCGCACACGCGCTCCAGCTGAAGCAGGGACGGCAGCGCGGGCTTGAGCGTGCGCTGCGCCACCGTGGCCTGCCCCTGGTCGTCGTGCGCCCTCGCCAGCGTGAAGCGCACCTCCAGCGCGGCCTCTCCCGGCAGCGTCACGTCATCGCCGGAGCCGCACTGCTGCACCGGCGTCTTCACGTACCCCAGCTGGTAGCCCGGCAGGCGCGGCCCGTCGAACTCGAACACCGTGCGGTCGTAGTCCGCGTGCGTCCCCGTGCGCACCGAGCGCAGCGTGATGGCCGGGGGCTCGCCGCGCGGCTTCTGCACTGTCGCCGTGGCCCACGCCGCGTCCCCGGAGTCCGACGTGGCTTCCGCCGGGGACGCCGGCTTGCCCGCGTCTGCCTTCACGTCCAGCACCTGGTGCACCACCGGGGCGGTGGCGGCCGGGCCCTCGCGCGGCACGGTCTTGGTGGGCGGGGACGCGGCCGGTACGTCCATGGGGACGGTCTGGGGCTCCTGCTTCTGGCAGCCCTGGCCCAGCAGTCCCAACGCCACTCCCACCACGTACAACCCCTGTCGCAGGCGCATCCGGTTCCTCCCGTCAAACCCCGTCAGCCGGGGACATCCCGAGTCCTCGCACACCGCGTTCCCCAGGACCATGGAAGATGCGCCTTCCCAGCGCCGTTGCGTATAGGGTCCGCCCGGCCCCCCTCGCGCACTGGAGAGTTCCGCACCATGGCCCTCGACCTGACCTCCCTCCCGCGTCCCTCTCCCGACGACACCACCGTGGGCTCCATGGTGCGTGGGCTCGTGGGCAGTGAAATCCTCCGCATCGCCGCGGAGATTCGCGAGCTCGTGGCCAAGGGCAACAAGGTGTGCAACCTCACCGTGGGGGACTTCAGCCCGAAGGAGTTCCCCGTCCCGGACGGCCTGCGCGACCAGATTGGCACCGCGCTCCAGGCCGGTGAGACGAACTACCCGCCGTCCGACGGCGTGCTGGAGCTGCGCCAGGCCGTGCAGCGCTTCTACGAGCGCTCCCTGGGGCTGAAGTACCCGCTGGAGGGCATCGTCATCGCGGGCGGCGCGCGGCCCGTCATCTACGCCACCTACCGCGCGGTGCTCGACCCGGGGGACGTCGTCGTCTACCCGGTGCCGTCGTGGAACAACAACCACTACGCCCACATGCTGGGCGCGAAGAGCGTGGTCGTGACCACGGACGCGGCGGCGGGCTTCATGCCCACGCTGGCGCAGCTGGAGCCGCACCTGTCGTCCGCGCGCCTGCTGTGCCTGTGCAGCCCGCTCAACCCCACCGGCACCATGCTGGATCCGGAGGCCCTGCGCGCCATCTGCCAGCGCATCGTCGAGGAGAACCGCGCGCGCGAGGGCCGCGGCCAGAAGCCTCTCATCCTGATGTACGACCACATCTACTGGGTGCTGACCTTCGGCAAGAAGCACGTCACGCCCGTGGAGCTGGTGCCGGAGATGGCGCCGTACACGGTGTTCGTGGATGGCATCAGCAAGGCCTTCGCCGCCACCGGCGTGCGCGTGGGCTGGGGCGTGGGCGCGCCCACCCTCATCTCCCGCATGCGCGACGTGCTGGGCCACGTGGGCGCCTGGGCCCCCAAGGCCGAACAGGTCGCCACCGCGCGCTACCTGGACGACGTCCCCGCCACCGAGTCCTTCCTGACGACGATGCGCCAGCGCGTCGACCAGCGCCTGGAGGCCCTCTACAAGGGCTTCCAGCGCATGAAGGACGCGGGCCTGCCGGTGGACGCCATCGCGCCGCAGGGCGCCATCTACCTCACCGTGCGCTTCGACGTGGTGGGCAAGGACGGCCTCGCCACCAACGACGCCATCCGCAAGCGCCTCCTGGAGAAGGCCCGCTTCGCCATGGTGCCCTTCCAGGCGTTCGGCCTGGCGGAGGACACCGGCTGGTTCCGCCTCTCCGTGGGCGCCACCTCCGTCGCCGAAATCGAGGAGGCGATGCCTCGTGTGGAGGCCACCGTGCGTGAAATCCTCATGGCCCGGTAGCCACTTTCCTCCACAGGCTGGCAGGCAGGGAATAGCCTGCCAGCCGTGGCGTTGAGGGCGCCGCCATCATGCTCAAGCGTTTCGTGGACGTCCGTGACGAGGAGGTGGGGGCGGTCCGCGGGGCGTTCGTCTACTTCTTCACGCTGATGTGCGGCTACGCCATCCTGCGGCCCATCCGCAACGAGATGGGGACCGCCGGGGACGTGAAGCACCTGCCCTGGCTCTTCACCGTCACCTTCCTCGTGATGCTGCTGGCGGTGCCGGTCTTCTCCGCGCTGGTGGCGCGCTACCCCCGGCGGGTGGTGGTGCCGCGCGTCTACCGCTTCTTCCTCGTCAACCTGCTGGTCTTCTTCGCGCTGCTCAAATGGGGCGTGGCGAAGGAGTCCGTGGCGCGCGCCTTCTATGTCTGGCTGAGCGTCTACAACCTGTTCGTCGTCTCCATCTTCTGGAGCTTCATGGCGGACGTGTTCGCCAGCGACCAGGGCAAGCGGCTCTTCGGCTTCATCGCCGCGGGCGGCACCACGGGGATGATTGTCGGCCCGTTCCTGGTGGGCAGACTTGCGGAGCCGGTGGGGCCGGTGAACCTCATCCTCGTGTCCGCGGTGATGCTGGAGGTGAGCGCGCAGTGCGTGCGCCGCCTGGGCCACTGGGCCAGGGACGTGCAGCATCAGCCCGCCACGCGCGAGGGGCCGGTGGGCGGCGGGATGCTCGCGGGCCTGAGGCTCCTGGTGACGTCGCCGTTCCTGCTCGCGCTGGGGATGCAGGTGCTGCTGTACGCGGCGACCTCTACGTTCCTGTACTACCAGGAGGTGCAGCTGGTCGCGTCCCTGGCGAAGGACGCGGCGTCGCGCACGGCGGCGTTCGCGGACATCGACTTCTGGGTGCAGGTGCTGACGCTGGCCATCCAGACGCTCGTCACCGGGCGGGTCATCTCCCGTCTGGGATTGGGCGTGGCCATGGCGGTGGCGCCAGTGCTCACGCTGGTGGGCTTTGGCGTGCTTGCGTTCGCGCCGGTGCTGGCGGTGCTCATCGCCGTGAAGTCGCTGCGGGGCGCGAGTCATTACGCGCTGGAGCGCCCGTCGCGCGAAATCCTGTTCACCACGGTGGACCGCGAGGCCCGCTACAAGTCCAAGAGCTTCATCGACACGGTGGTGTACCGCGGCAGTGACACGCTGAGCGCGTGGCTGCAGGGCGGGCTCACCGCGTTGGGCCTGGGCATGACGGGCCTGTCGCTGGCGGCCGTGCCCGTGGCCGCGCTGTGGCTCGCGGTGGCCCTGTTCCTGGCGCGTCAGCAACGCACGCGCGCCGCTGAAACCCTTCCGCAGACAACCCTTCCTGGAGGAACCACGGCATGAAGCTGACCCGAAGAGGCGTGATTCAAGCAGCGGCCGCGCTGGGCGCGGTCCAGGTGTTGGGCTGTGCGTCGTCCCCCAAGGCGGGCCCAGGCTCGGCGACCGGTGACGACAACGCCCCGGGCAAGCCCCTGAACATCCTCATCCTGGGAGGCACCCGGTTCCTGGGCCCCGCGCTGGTGCAGGTGGCGCAGGCGCGCGGCCACACGCTCACGCTCTTCAACCGCGGCAAGTCCAACCCGGGCCTGTTCCCGGACGTGGAGAAGCTCCAGGGCGACCGCGACCCCAACAAGGGCGAAGGCCTGAAGGCGCTGGCGGGCCGCAAGTGGGACGCGGTCATCGACACGTCCGGCTACGTGCCGCGCATCGTGAAGGCGTCCGCGGAGCTGCTCGCGCCCAACGTGGAGCAGTACGTCTTCATCTCCAGCATCTCCGTCTACAAGGAGATGACGAAGCAGAACCTCAACGAGTCCGACGCGGTGGGCACCATCCCCGACGAGACCACGGAGGAGGTGGGCGAGACGAGCTACGGCCCGCTCAAGGCGCTCTGTGAGAAGGCCGCGGAGACGGCGCTGCCCGGCCGCACGCTCAACATCCGCCCCGGCCTCATCGTGGGCCCGGATGACGGCTCCGACCGCTTCACCTACTGGCCGCTGCGCGTGGCGAAGGGCGGCGAGGTGCTGGCCCCCGGCGACGGCGAGGACCCGGTGCAGGTCATCGACGCGCGCGACCTGGCCGCGTTCATCATCCGGAACGTGGAGCGCCGCAGCACGGGCATCTTCAACGTCACCGGCCCGGTCCAGCCCATGATGATGAAGGGTATGCTGGAGACCCTCCGTGAGGCGACCGGGAGCGACGCGCGCTTCACCTGGGTGGACACCGCGTTCCTGGATCAGCAGAAGGTGACGGCCTTCGGGGACATGCCCGCGTGGGTGCCGCGCACCGGACCGGAGGGCGGCATCGGCGCGGTGAGCATCACCAAGGCCACGCAGGCGGGGCTCGTCACCCGGTCGCTGGCGGACACCGTGCGCGACACGCTGACCTGGTTCCACGCGCTGCCGGCGGACCGCCAAGAGAAGCTGCGCGCGGGCCTGTCCGCCGAGCGTGAGAAGGAAGTGCTCGCGGCCTGGCACCAGGCGAAGGGCACCGCCAAGGCGGGCTGATCCGCCGCAGGCTGACCCGGGTGCCCGGCCGTGGAGCGGCCGGGCGTCCATCCCTGAGCCGCCGGGCAGGCGAGGGGCATGCGGTGCTGGCCGGGCGCGTCATGCGTCCGCACCTTTTCCGCCATGGAACGCGACCGGGACAGCAGGCATCACGTGGTCATCGTGGGGGCGGGCTTCGGCGGGCTCGAGGCCGCGAAGGCCCTGGGCAAGGCGGACAACGTGCGGGTGACGGTGGTGGACCGCTACAACCACCACCTCTTCCAGCCGCTGCTGTACCAGGTGGCGACGTCGGTGCTGAACACCGCGGACATCTCCGCGCCCATCCGCAGCGTGCTGCACTCGCGCAACACGGAGGTGCTGCTCGCGGACGCGAAGTCGGTGGACGCGCGCCGCAAGGTGCTCGTCGTGGAGGGCGGGGAGATTCCCTACGACTCGCTGGTGGTGGCCACGGGCGCGTCGCACTCGTACTTCAAGCACCCGGAGTGGGCGGACGTGGCGCCGGGCCTGAAGACGCTGGACGACGCGGTGCGCATCCGCGAGCGCATCCTGACGGCCTTCGAGGCCGCGGAGCGCGAGCCCGACCCGGCGCGCCAGCGCGAGTGGATGACCTTCGTCATCATCGGCGCGGGGCCCACGGGCGTGGAGCTGGCGGGGGCGCTCGCGTACATGACGCGGCACTCGCTGCCGAAGGACTTCCGGCGCATCGACACGCGCCAGGCGCGCGTCGTCCTGCTGGAGGGCCTGCCGCGCGTGCTGAGTGCCTACCCGGAGGAACTGTCGGAGGCGGCGAAGCGCGACCTGGAGAAGCTGCACGTCGAGGTGCGCACCGGGGCCCTGGTGACGGACCTCGACGCGGAGGGCGTCACGTTCGGTGACGAGCGCATCGCCACGCGCACGGTGCTGTGGGGCGCGGGGGTGGCGGCGTCGCCGCTGGTGCGCTCGCTGGAGGTGCCGCTGGACCGCGCGGGGCGGGTGAAGGTGACGCCGCTGCTCACGGCGCCGGGCCTGGATGACGTGTATGTGATTGGCGACGTGGCGGCGGCGGAGCAGCGCGGCAAGCCCGTGCCGGGCATCGCGCCGGCGGCGATGCAGATGGGGCGGCACGTGGCGAAGACGATCCGCGACCGTCTGGCGAACAAGCCGCTGCGTGCGTTCCGCTACCACGACAAGGGCAGCTTCGCGGTGATTGGCCGCGGCTACGCGGTGGGCCTGCTCTACGACAAGTGGCGCATGAAGGGGCTGCCCGCGTGGTGCGTCTGGGCGGGCGTGCACATCGCCTACCTGATCGGCTTCCGCAACCGCCTCTTCGTGATGCTGAACTGGGGCTACACGTTCTTCACCCAGGGGGGCCGGAACATGCGGCTCATCACCCACAACGTGTCCAAGCGCATGCCCGCCCTGGCTCCGCCCCGTCAGGCGCCCGCCCTGCCTCCTCCTCCCGCGCGTCCGGAGCTCCCGGCGTCGCAGCCCGCGCCGGTGCACTGAGGCAAGAAGACCTGGGACGTGGTGCGCAAGTCGCCCCGGTGCCTGCTGGCGCCGGGGCGATTTCCGTTTTGATCGGACCCATCGTTTCTTCTGGCCGCGCTCATTGGCCCCCTGGTGGGGAAGCGGGCGTGACGGAGCGGGACAGGGGGGCCCTGGCCATGTCAGCCTGCCGCGATAGGGAAGGGTAGGGACGCGCACGGTGGGGGGCCCGACCCCGCGGGTGGGCGCCCCGCCGTGCGCGTC
>NZ_RAWN01000079.1:0-37710 GCF_003668895.1 Corallococcus sp. AB045 | reverse complement strand
CACCCCCCACCGCGCATCCAGGTCCTCTCCATGCTCCGCCCGCGACTCGCAGCCCTTGCCCTGCTCCCGCTCGTCTCCACCGCCTGCTCCGACCCTGAGTGCACGGACATGGCGGACTGTGCGTCCCGAGGCCCCGACATCGTCTGCGTTGAAGAACGCTGCGTTCAGGCCTCCTCGCCAGACGCGGGGACAGGGGACGCAGGCACGGGTGACTCGGGCGTGGACTCCGGCACTCCCGACGCGGGCGCCGAGGACGCGGGCTCCGGCGACGCGGGCGCTCCGGATGCCGGTGGCTCGGATGCGGGCACCCTGGATGGCGGTGGGCCCCCGCCTGAAGCCTCGCTTCGCATCACCGAGATCAACCCCGACGCCCCGCAGGACCTCATCGAACTGGTGGCCGTCACTGGCGGGACGCTGACCGGCATCTCCCTCCAGGAGCTCACCAACGCCGACTTCGCCTTCACCTTCCCCCAGGGCTACACGGTGGAGACGGGCGCCGTGCTGGTGCTTCACCTCGGCGGCGCCTGCACGGACGCTCCCGGCGCCCCGGCCTCCTGTGGACAGACTCAGCCCTTCAGCGCCAGTGCCTGGGACTTCAGCATGCCTGGCACGCTGAGCTACTCCGGCAAGGCGTTCGAACTGCTGTCGTCGAAGGGCGTGCCTGTCGATGGCGTTCCCTTCGTCCGAGCCTCCGGGGAGATGCCCACCAGCATCGTCGCCGCCGTCCAGCGACTGCAAGCGAACCGCGTCTGGGATGCCACCCCCTGCATCCACGACATGACCACCGGTTTCGCGAAGGACCGCTACTGCCGCAACATCGCCGTGGACTGGTCCAGCCTCAACGAGAGCTCCAGCATCATGCGCATCAGTGGCACCACTCCGCTGACGACGCCGGGAAACCAGACGCAATGGAGCGGGCCGCTTCCTTCGCGCTGGGGCACCTACTGAGGCCCTTGCGTGCCGGGGCTCAGGCTTCCGACGCCATCCGCAACGCGGCCGGAGGTGGGGCGTGCAGACGCAGGCGCTCCGCCGTGAGGGGGTGCGTGAACGCGAGCGTCTCCGCGTGGAGCAGGTAGCCACCATCTCCGGGCAGACCGGGATTGTGCTCGCGGGGCAGACCTCCCGAGGCGAACATCGGATCTCCCGTGAGTGGATGGCCGATGGCCGCCAGGTGGATGCGGATCTGCTCGGGCCGGCCCGTGTGGATGCGCACCTCGAAGAGGGTCTGCCCGTCACGCCGCTCCAGGACCTCCGCGCGGCTGTGTGACGGCTTGCCCTTCGCGGCCGCCCCGTGCACCGACCCCAGCAAGGGGTGGGGCACCAGCCCGATGGGCGTGTGGATGTCATAGGACTCCTGCGCCGCGACCCCGTCCGAGAGCGCCCGGTAGCGCTTCTCCACGTCGCCCTCGCGCCAGTTGCCCGAGAGCTTCGCGGCGGCTTCATGCGTGCGGGAGAAGAGCACCAGCCCCGAGGTCGCCCTCCCCAGCCGGTGCAGCGCGGACGCCTCCGGCCAGCGCAGCCGCACGAACGAGAGCAGTGTGTTCTTGAGGAAGCCGCCGGAGGGCAGCGTCGGCAGCCCGCTCGGCTTGATGACCGCGAGCAGCGAAGCGTCCTCGAACACCAGCTCGAAGCTGGCGGGCGCCTCCGGTTCCCGCCAGGGCGGCCGGTGCCAGCAGAGCTCCTGGTGGGCCCGCAGCACCTCGTCGCCGGTCGCGATGAGGCCGTCCAGTTGGACCTCGCCGCGCACGAAGCGCGCACGCCACTGCTCCTCGGTGGAGTGCCGGTACGTGCTCGTCAGGTGGGCGAGCGCGGTGCGCCCCACGGAGGCAGCGCCAATCCGCTCGCGGTACACGTAGCCGTCATTCAGGCCGGAGGAGTCGTCAGGCTGGGACATCACTCGTGCACTCTACGTCAGTGCTCCTGGCACCAGGACCTCCTGGGCCTTCTGTGGGACGCGATATCAGAATAGAGAGAAGGCACACGCCCCAAGGAGGACCGATGTCGCCGCGTCATCTCGCGCCGTGGTTGTTGCTGGTGGCCCTTGTTACTGCCTGCGCATCGTCCCCCCCGGTGGAACAGCGAAGGCAGCCGCCCCCGAGGATCCTCTTCGAGTCGCCCCTCGCGTTGCTGCTCGAGAACCATCAGGAGCTGGGGCTGAGCACCGACCAGTTGATCAAGATAGGCCAGCGGGACGAAGCGCTGGCCGTGACCAACAAGCCCCTGCGTGAAGAGCTTCGGGGGATCTGGAGCCCCTCCATGGGAGCCAATCCGCCGCCGGGAGCCATGCCTGTCAGGGTTGGCCCCGCGGGCCGCGGAGGCCGGCCTCCGTACACGCCTCCAGCCCAACCTCCCGCACCCTTGAGCGAAGAAGCGCTGAAGCGGCAACAGCTCCTGCTCCAGGCGATGGAGGACAACGAGACGGTGGCATACCGCGAGGTCGAAGCCCTCCTGGAGGAGCCGCAGAAGGAGAAGGCGCGAGCGCTGGTCGAGAAGCAGCGTGAGGAGCGGGTTCGCGCACGTGAGTCCATGCAGAAAGCCCCCGAAGCCCCACCCAAGCCGTAGTCCTGGAAGGGTCTCGGCGCAGGGCTCTTCACCACGCGTGACTTCCCTCCCACGCTCCAGGGAGAGATGGGGCGCCCGCGACTCATACCGGAAACACCCGGTGATACATGAAAAGGCGGAGACGTTTGAAGCAGCCGGAGTTCACGGGCTAGCCTGCGAGGGCCGTCAAAAAGGAGGCGGCTCAACATGATGACCCCCGACATGATCATCCGCGCCTGGAAGGACCCGTCGTTCCGCGAGAGCCTCACCGCCGAGCAGCGCGCCCAGCTGCCCTCGAACCCCTCTGGCGCGACGCTGAACGAGCTGAGCGAGACCGAGCTGATGGACGTCGTCGGCGGCAGGATTGACATCGGTTTCACCGCCACCAACTCCTGTGAGTACATCTGCACCAACCTGACGTTCTCGCTGTGCTGATGGACGGTGTGTGACGGGCGGCTCCCACGAGGAGTCGTCCCGTTCCACCCGAGGCGCGGGGGCTCCGGTCCTCGCGCCTGTCTTTTTCCACGTCCAGACGGACGTGCAGGGCGCGCATGCGAGAGGGCTCGAAGATGGGTGCGTGGGAGCGGGCTGCCTTCCTCCATGAGCGGGAGGCCGCGGGAGAGGACCCTTCCGCCCCGGCGCTCCAGCAGGCCGGGTCGCGCCTCCAGGCGTGGCGGCGCAGCACGCTGGGGGATGAGGCGTCCTTCGACGAGCGGCTTCGCGGAGTAGGGCTGGACGCGGCGTCCTTCGTGCGCAGGCTCGCCGGAAGCTCCACGCGGCCGGAAGCGCTGACGTGGGTGCCGCTCCTGGAAGAGGTGCTGTCCGACCGCGCGTCCGACGTCGCCCTCCCCGCTCCCGTGGATCCGGGTCCACGGATGCGCGTGCCGTCCCTGATCCGCCGGTTCCTCCAACTGGGGCTGCGCCGGCTGCGGGCGGGTGTTGATGCGCTGGCCGCCCGGACCGGCCTGCCCGCTGACGCGTTGCTGGACGCGCGCGCCGAGGCCTGGCTCGTGGACGCGCTGGAGCAGCGGCTGATGCAGACCGCGACCCGGTCCCTGGTGCTGGAGCTCAACGTGGCCCGGCTGCGCGGCGAGCTGCAGGGCGAAACGCCCCAGGCGCGCTTCGAGCACTTCGCCCTGCACCACCTGGAGGCCCCGGGCCGGCTCGCCGCGTTCCTGGAGGAGTACCCGGTGCTGGCGCGGCTCCTGGTGACGGCCCTGGATCGCTGGATCCAGACGAGCCTGGAGCTGCTGACGCACCTGGCGGAGGACCGGGAGTCCCTGGTGGCGGTGCTCGGCGCGGGGGTGGATCCGGGGCCGCTCGTGGAGGCGCGCACCGGCGCGGGAGACCCGCACCGCGAGGGCCGCAGCGTGGCGCTGCTGACCTTCCGCTCCGGCCTGCGGGTCGTCTACAAGCCGAGGTCGCTGGAGGTCGAGGCGCGATACCAGGACCTGCTGGAGCAGTTGGAGCGCTGGGGCCTGCGCCATCCGCACCGCCGGCTGAAGGTGCTGACGCGCGCATCACATGGCTGGGTGGAGCACGTCGAGACCGGCGGGTGCGCCAACCGCGACGCCGTGGCGCGCTTCTACTGGCGGCAGGGCAGCCATCTGGCGCTGCTGTACCTGCTGCGCGGGGTGGACCTGCACTCCGGCAACCTCCTCGCCGCCGGGGAGTTCCCCGTCCTGGTGGACCTGGAGGGGCTCTTCCATCAACTGCCCGCACCCCGTGCCGACGATACGGCGGTGTCCCGCGCCGCGCGCTTCCTGGAGCGGTCCGTGCTCAGCAGCGGCCTGCTGCCCACGCTCATGTTCGGCAGGGAGGGCCGGGCCGGAGTGGAGCTGAGCGGTCTGGGCGGCGAGGCAGGTCAGCTCTTCCCCCACGCCGCGCCCACACTGGAAGACCGCGCCCGTGACACCCTGCACGTCGTCCGTCGGCAGCCGACCACGGCGGCGGCCCACAACCGCCCGCTGTTGGAGGGCCGGCCCGTGGACGTCACGGCGTTCGGGGCATGCATCGAGGAGGGCTTCCAGGAGACCTACGCGTTGCTGCTCCAGCATCGCGAGGAGGTAGCGCGGACACTCGAGGGGTTCCGCGACGTGGAGGTACGCCACATCGCGCGGGCGACGATGCGCTACGGCTTCCTCCTCCAGGAGGGCCTGCACCCGGACTTCCTGCGCGACGCGCTCGACCGGGACCAGCTGCTCGACAAGCTATGGGCGGAGGTCCGCGTGCGCTCTTCGCTGGCGCGGCTGACGCCCTCCGAGCACGAGGACCTCCGGTTGGGGGACGTGCCCGTCTTCACCGCCCGGCCCGGATCGCGTCATGTCTGGGACAGCCGGGGGCACTGCATCGCGGATCACCTGCCGCGTCCCGGCCTGGACGGCTCATTCCAACTGCTGGAGTCCCTGAGCCCCGAGGACTGCGCCGAACAGGTGGCGCTGATCCGCCAGTCACTGGTGACGCTCGAGCGAGAGCAGGAGACCGTGGCGCCCCGCGCGTCGGTGACCGCCGCCGGGGATGCCCTGCCCCCGCCCGCCACGCCCGACGCGTGTCTGGCCGGCGCGGTGCGGTTGGGTGAGCTGCTGGCGGGCCGCGCCATCCAGGGCGCCCAAGACGTCGGCTGGATTGGCGTGGGGCTCCAGGACCTGGAGCGCCGTCGCTGGGGGCTCTCTCCCCTGCGCACGGACCTCTTCGACGGCGTGGGGGGCGTGGCGCTCTTCTTCGGCTACCTGGCGGCGGTGACGGGCCGGGAGGACTTCGCGACGATTGCGCGCAGGGCGGCGGTACCGGTGCGCGAGCAGTGGCGCGCACCCGAGTCCCAGGACCCTTCCGGCGTGGGGGCGTTCTCGGGGCGCGCGGCGAACGTCTACGTCCTCGGCCACCTGGCCGTGGCGCTGGGCGACGCCGCGCTGCTGGATGAAGTCCACGAGGGCCTGGGCTCGCTGGAGGCGAAGATCGACGCGGACACGGCGCTGGACCTGGTCGCGGGCGTCGCCGGGACCGCGCTGGTGCTGACGCGGCTCCACCAGCAGACCGGCAGCACGGAGGCGCTCCGGCTGGCGCGCAAGTGCGGGGAGCGGATGCTCCAGACAGCGAGCGACTCCGAGCACGGAGGGCGCGCCTGGGTGGTGCCCGCGGCCGGACGTGCGCTCACGGGCCTGGCCCACGGCGCGGCCGGCTTCGTCTGGGCCCTGCTGGAGTTGGCCACGCTCACCGGCGACGAGCGCTACCGGGAGGCCGCGCGTCAGGGATTGGCCTTCGAGCGCGCCCTGTTCGTCGCGGAGCGCGGCAACTGGAAGGATTTGCGCACGTCGAAGGAAGGCGAGCCGCTGGTGCCCAGCGGCTTCATGACGGCCTGGTGCAACGGGGCCGCGGGCGGCGTCCTGGCCAGGCTGCTGTCACTGCGCCATCTGGACGATGCGCGGCTGCGCGATGAGCTTCACGCAGGGCTCGCCACCGTGCAGCGCGAAGGCTTTGGCGGCAGCCACTGCCTGTGCCACGGAGACGTAGGCAACCTGGAGGTGCTGCACCTGGCGGGAGAGGTGCTGGGAGACGAAGCCTGGAAAGAGGCCGCGCGCTCGCGGGCCGCGCGGGTGCTGGCGCAGGGCCAGGACGGAGCATGGCGCTGCGGCCTGCCCAGGTTCACCGAGGCGCCGGGGCTGATGATGGGGCTGGCCGGCATCGGGATGGGACTGCTGCGTCTGGCCGCGCCCGACTCCGTGCCGTCCGTGCTGGCGTTGCAGCCTCCGCGCGCCCCGGGCCCCCGCTTCTAATCGCGGTGGGCCAAACGCTCCCGCGCTGTGCGGCGGGAGCGAGGGCCTCAAGGGCAATGCGTGCAGTAGAAGTAGTCGCTATGGACGGGATAGGCGCTCTCCACGCCCCAGCAGGTGGGATTGCAGGACGCATCCAGTTCGCACTGACCGAGCAGTCCATCGTCTCGCATGGGGTATGAGTCCCAGTAGGTGGTGAGCCTGGGGACGTAATACTGGGTGCAGGCGCTCGCTTTCACGGAGCCCCCGGCTTCGGAAACCACCGAAGGCTGCCGTGCTTCGTTCGCGGTGCCTTCCAGGCTGGAATCGCCTCCGCACGCAACCAGACCCGACGCCAGGAACGCAGACACTGCCAGGAGATGTTTCAGGGGGCCTCACCTCGTGAAAGGAGTTCTGGTGGAAGGCTCGCAGTCTGGTTCATCCTGCCCCCAGAGGGGAATGCCTTACATCCAGCAGGCCGCGTGGATGTAGTTCCACGAACAATCCACTCAGGGTCGGCCCATGGCGTGGCAGCGCGCTGCACGGATTGCCCCGCCACGAATGACAGCGCCATCCAGACCAGGCACCCCATCCCCTCACGACAGGACGAGCACATGCGCTGGGCAATCCCTGCTCGAGTGCTGGGGAGGACCTGCCGCTGGGGCCACCGCAGCGCCGTACGCAGCCAATCTCCAAGAGTGTTTCGCCTACGCCAACAGCCTCTGCGCCGTGCCAGACGGCGGCGGGTATGGCCTCACCTACAACGGCCAGCACTACGCCAACCAGCTTCCCGGGCATTCAGGGCGCCAAGCGCGCACAAGACCCCGTGCGCGTGCGGCGGAGCGCGATTCATGCTCAAAGCGCCAGGAGCACGTCCACCTGCGCCTGAAGCGTCCGGGCCTCTTCGTGCTTGCCGAGCCGGGTGTAGAGCGCCACCGCGTCGCGACGCTCCTGGACTTCACGCTGGATGAGGGCATCCACCGCCTCCGGAGACAACAGCAACCGGGGAATCTCTCCACTTCCAAGTCCCCCCGCGCTGCCGGCGATGCCTCCTTCGACCGGCGATGGGGCAACGCTCACGTCGGGCGCCTCGGCATTGTCGATGGCGGCGAGTGTTTCCCGAAGCACCGCCGAGGCGGGCACGTTTCGAGTGCGCAAGGCATCCTTCAGCGCGGCCCGCATCGTTGCCTTCCATTCATCCACGGTCTTCATGCGTCCACGGTAGCGGGCGCGCACCTGCCCCGGCAAGGAGCGCCCCGCGCCTCCCTCTTCAGCTTGTAGGCGACATGTGCCTCGGTCCCGGAGACAGGGCGCGCCACTGCCATGGGAGCGGTATTGGAGGCGAACGCATGACTCGCGTCGGGGCGTGGATGAAGGACAGGGGACGAGCGAGGCGAGGGTCACCGCACGTCGCCCTGGCCCTGCTGGTGCTGGCGCTGGGAATGGCGGCGTCTGGCTGCCGGCCCCAGAGTCCCTGGGACCCGCCCGTTCCCGAATGCACCGGAACGGGGGACACCGCCCGAGAAGACGCGGCTCGCGAGCACGGACAGGATCCTCGCGCCTACGTCGATGAGGATGGACTGCCGGTGCTCCACCTCTACGTGGCGGACTCACTGCCGGATGACGACGCCTACCAGGCGGCGCGCGTCTTCTATCGCGGACGCTGCTACGTCGCCCGGGCCCGACATCGCGGCGCGACGTCCAAGGTCTTTCCCAAGCGCAGCTTCACGCTCGACTTCCTCGGCGGGCAGACCTTCGACGAGCCCCTGCTCGCGGCTGGCTTCACCAGCCGACGCAAGGTGGTGTTGATCAGCCCTTTCAATGACAACTCATACCTTCGCGCGAGGCTGGGCTTCACCTTGTGGAGCCGCATGTCTCCCGACCACCTCAAGGTGAAGACCTTCAGCGCGGTTGTCTATCTGAACGGGCTCTATCACGGGCTCTACACGGTGGCGGACCACGTCGACCGGCATTCGCTCTCCGCGCAAGGAATGGATGTCCAGGGTGAGCTCTTCAAGGCCGTGGACTCCGACGCCAACTTCTCCTGGCGGGACGCGTCCGGCAGGCCCAAGGCCTCACTGCGTCTGGGCTACGAGAAGAAGGAGGGCGAACCCGAGCAGGGAGACGGGGCCTACGCCAGCATCGAGCAGCTCACCGCCTTCGTGGCGGATTCCCCTGCGGAGCGCTTCCGCACGGAGCGCGGCGCATGGATGCAGGTGGAGGACTACGAGGACTGGTGGATTTTCGCCCACCTGGCGGCCCTGTCCGACTCCGTGACGAAGAACGCCTACCACTTCCGCGCGCAAGGCCCAGCGCGGCGCTGGCGCTACATCCCCTGGGACCTGGACGCGAGCTTCGGGCAGAACTGGGACACCACGCGACAGGCCCCGGACCTGATGGACTCCTTCACCGAGGAGAACCGCCTGTTCGCCCGGATGCTGGAAGACCCCACCATCCGCCAGCCCCTCCGCGAGCGCCTCCACACGCTGATCCACACCACACTCCACCGGGACGTCGTCCAGGGGCTCATCGACACCTATGCCGCCGAGGTCGACCGCGCGGCTCGAAAGGATGAAGCCCACTGGGGCGAGGCCTATCGCCACTTCCCGCGCTGGAACCAGCGCACCGACATCCTCGGCTTCGAGGAGGAGGTGCAGTACCTCCACGACTGGGTGGATGCGCATTGGGCCCTCCTGGAAGAGGAGTTCCGCTGAAGACGCCCTGAACCCAGGGCGGCCGAGTCCATTTACTTTGTCCTCAAACGACGTAGCCTCCCGATCCATGGCTGGACGTCGCGAACCCCTGGATGAAGAACAGCGTGCCCTCCACGACTCCTGGGACACGGTGCTCCGCACGGTGGGCCGGGTGGTGCTGAGCACGGTGCTCATCTGGGGGGTGTGCTCTGCGTTGCGGTATGGCGTCCATGCCACCAGCGACGTGCTGCTGGCGTTCGCCTCCGGGCAGAGCGCCTGGTGGGCACCGTTGGTGCTCGCGGGCGTGCTGCTGCTGGGCGGACTGCTGAGAGGCGTCCTCAACCGCCGGCCCGGCTGGAGCGACGTGGCCTCGGACGGGGTGAATGTCGCGCTCCACAACTACCACATCACCTACGAGGACTCGGCGGACGACCCACGCCCGCGCTACTCGCGGCCCGCCCTCCGGCTCGCCTTTCGCAAGGCGGTGGCCACGCTTCTGACGCTGGGCTCCGGCGCGTCAGGTGGGCTGGAGGGTCCCGTGGTGCTGGTGGGCGAGTCCCTGGGCGCGGGCGTGGCCCGCCTGACGCGCGCCCGCTCCGAGCACACGCTGCGCACCTGCCAGTTGGCGGGCATCGCCGCGGCGGTGGGGACGCTGCTCAACGCGCCGTTCGCCGCGGCGCTCTTCGCGCTGGAGGTCGTCTACGGCAACCGCATCGTCTACCGGAAGCTGGCGTATTGCCTGCTGGCCGGAATCATCGCGTACGCGCTCAACAACCGGTTCCTCGGCTTCAAGCCCATCTTCGTGGCACCGCCGCACGCGCACACGTACACGCTGGGGGAGTACGGGCTCACCGCGCTGGTGGCCGTGGCGGTGTCCGCGCCCATCGCGCTGCTGTTCGGCCTGTCGATGCTGCACACGCGCAAGGTGGTGGAGCGCGCCAGTCCCCTGCTGCGCGGCGCCATGGGCGCGCTGTGCACCGTCCTGGTGGCCGGGGGCCTCTACTACGGTGTGGGCATGGACTTCCGGCACGTGCTGGGCATGGGGGAGTACACCATCGCCCGGTTGCTCACGGGCGCGTCTGGGACGCTGTCGCTGTGGTGGTACCTGCTGCTCATCGTGGGCGGAAAGCTGCTCACGACCAGCTTCACGGTGCAGTCGGGCGGGTCGGCGGGCATGCTCATTCCATCCATGGTGCTGGGGGGCGTTTCGGGCGCGGCCACGGCGCAGCTCCTCGCGTCGCTGACGGGCACGGGGCCCGCGGACGTGACGGTGTTCGTGGTGGTCGGCATCGCCTCCGCGCTGGTGGCGGTGGTCGGCGTGCCCCTGGCGGCCATTGCCCTGGTGCTGGAGGTGTTCGGCTCCGCCTATGGACCGCCCGCCGTCCTCGCATGCTGCGTCACCTACGTGCTGACGCTGCGGCTGTCCGTCTACAACGAACAGCGCCGCGTGCGGGCGGTGGCCGCGGAGCCCGTCGCGGAAACGTGAGCGAGGTGGAGGAACGAGTGCGGCCTCCTGGCTGCCCCAGCTCGGGCACCCGGGTGGTGTAGGCTCATGCCTCGCCGCACTCCTTCTGGACGGTCCTCCTTGGAAATGCTTCTTGCTCCCGCCCGGCGTATCGACCTGGGCAAGCGCGCCGGTGTCACGGGCGGGTTGTTGGGCGTGCTCTGCGTGGTCGCGGAGTTCTGCTTCCTGTTCCCCCACGTGCTGGTGTCCAACGATGGCCGGGCCTTCTACGTGGAGCACCTGGAGGTCTTCCGGGGCATCCTCCAGGTGTCCATCCTCGTCACCTTCCTGCTGGGCACCTTCAGCGTGATGACCCTGCGCTCCAAGGCGCACGGCGGCATCGCCATGGTGCTGGCGATGGTGGCGCTGCTTCTGGGCGGCAGCGAGGCGGAGCCCCTGACGCACACACCGCGCGCGATGAGCGCGGGCCTGGACTTCTTCGCGTTGGACCTGCTGGTGCTCGGGCTGGTGTTCATCCCCATGGAGCGGCTGTGGGGGCTGCACGAGCAGCGAATCTTCCGCGCCGGCTGGCAGACCGACCTCAAGCACTTCTTCGTCAGCCACGTGGGCGTGCAGCTCATCTCCTTCGCGGTGCTCATCCCCGTGCAGGTGTTCCTGTCCTGGGCCGTGAAGCTCGACTTCCAGGCGCACGTGGCCGCGCAGCCCATCTGGCTGCAGTTCTTCGAAATCCTGCTGGTCATCGACCTGGTGAGCTACTGGGTGCACCGGGCCTTCCACACCGTCGGGTGGATGTGGAGCTTCCACGCCATCCACCACTCGACGCTGCAGATGGACTGGCTGGCCAGCTCGCGCAGCCACCTGGTGGACATCCTGGTCAACCGCTTCGCGGGCTTCGTGCCGGTGTTCCTCTTGGGCTTCCACCCCTCCGCCATCTACGGCTACCTCGTCTTCGTGTCCTTCCACGCGGTGTACATCCACGCCAACGTCAACCACCGCTGGCCGTACCTGCGCTGGATATTCGCGACGCCGGAGTTCCACCACTGGCACCACACGTCCGACGACGAAGGCATCGACAAGAACTTCGCCGTCTTCCTGTCGTTCATCGACGTCATCTTCGGCACCGCGCACATGCCGGCCCACTGGCCCTCGAAGTACGGGACCACGAAGTTCCAGCCGCCGGAGACCTACCTGGGCCAGCTGGCGTACCCGTTCCAGCGCCATGAAGAGACGCCCTACGGGTAGCCCACGAAGGCCTGGGGCCCGGCCCGGGGTCGGATGACGCGTTGGAAGCCGGGCAATAAACACTGGCAATCATTTCCCAGCGCAGCAGGGCCTGTTGCGCCGGAGGACCCCTCTTCTCAGGTTTCAGTCAGACGAGAAGGTCACAGCAGCGCGATATCTCGAGGGGGGAACATGAAGACAACGTCGATTCGCGAACTGGGGCGGCGGTGTGGTGGATATGTGCTTGGATTGTCGCTTGCCGTGGTGGCGCTGCCTGGAGCGGCCATCGCCCAGGCACCGGGCGAGCTTCCCAATACGTACACCCAGAAGAACCTTGTCTCCGACGGCAGCGTGAGCGCGGAGCATCCGGATCCCCGTCTGATCAACAGCTGGGGGCTTGCCTTCAACCCGTTCGGCGCCGCCTGGGTCGCCGACAACGGGACGGGGGTCTCCACGCTCTATGACGGCGATGGGAACGCGCAGTCGCTCGTGGTCACCATCCCGGTGCCCACGGGAGCCACGGCGCCGTCGAGCCCCACGGGCGTCGTCTACAACGGCTCCGAGGGCTTCGTGGTCACCGCGGGGACCGCCAGTGGGGCTGCTCGCTTCATCTTCGTGACGGAGCAGGGCGTCGTGGCCGGCTGGTCTCCGCTGGCGGCCCCAGCCAATGCCATCCTCACGGTGGACAACTCCGGCAGCAACGCGATCTACAAGGGCGTCGCCCTGGCGAACAATGGCACCGCCGCCTATCTCTACGCGACTGACTTCCACAACGGGAAGGTGGATGTCTTCGACAGCAAGTTCGCGCCCGCCACGCTGAGCGGGAACTTCACGGACCCGAACCTGCCTGCCGGGTTCGCGCCGTTCGGCATCCAGAACATCCACGGCGACCTCTACGTGAGCTATGCGCAGCAGGACGATGCGCGCAAGGACGACGTGCACGGCGCGGGCCTGGGCTACGTCAACGTCTTCGATTCGAACGGGAACCTGATCCGCCGGCTCATCTCCGCGGGCAACCTGAACGCGCCGTGGGGCATGGCCGTGGCGCCGGCCAGCTTCGGGCGGTTCGCCGGGCGCCTGCTGGTGGGCAACTTCGGCGACGGCACCATCAACGCCTTCGACATCGTGACGGGCACCCTGGATGCCCAGCTCCACGGCACCAACGGGCAGCCGCTCATCATCGACGGCCTCTGGGCGCTCGGGTTCGGCAACGGCCTTCTGAACCAGCCCACCAACACGCTGTTCTTCACCGCGGGTCCGGCGGATGAGAGCCAGGGCCTGTACGGCCGGCTGGACGTGGCCACCACGGGCACGACCCGCGTCCCCTTCCGTCCCATGCGCTGAGCCGCGCGCGGTCGAAGGAGGGACAATCCCAGCGATGCGCCCGGGGAAGCCTTCCCCGGGCGCATCCTGCCAAGGCCAGGAGGGAGCCCCGCGGCATGGACCTTTTCACTCTCATCCCCCTGGGTGGCAGCCTTTGTACTGCTTCGCGAGGTCTGTCGGACGTGCCGGTGAGGTCATCCCGGATGGAAGCCCCTCGGCCGTCTGCCGCGGGGGCTCTCGCCGGCGTACCGCCGGTACACGCGTCGAAAGGCAGCCGCGTCGGCGTAGCCCACCCGGGCGGCGACGTCATCGACCGAGTCCCGGGTCGTCTCCAGGAGGTGGGAGGCATGCGCCACGCGGACCCGCTGCACGAACTCGAGCGGCGTCATGCCCAGGCCGGCCTGGACCCGTCGCGCGAGCGTGCGCGAGGACGTGGAGGCGGCGCGGGCGAGCTCCGCCAGCGTCAGCTGCCGGCCAAGGTTCGCGGTGATGAACCGTTCGACCGAACGCAGCGCCGGGTCCGAGACGCGCAGATGCTCCATCACCATGTATCGGGACTGCGAAACACGCTCGTCGAGCACGAGGTAGCGAGCCACCAGGTGCGCCAGTGACGGGCTCGCGACGCGCGCGACGATGGCCAGCATCAAGTCGGCGTGAGCGAAGGCCGAGCCCGCGGTGAGGACGCCGTCACTCTCGATGACCATCCGGTCCGCGCGGACGGTGACCTGGGGGAAGCGGCGCACGAACGCGGGCACCAGCCACCAGGTCGTCGTCGCGTTCCGTCCCTCGAGGAGCCCCGCCGCCGCCAGGACGAAGGTCGCCGAGCACGATGCCGCGACCCTTGCCCCCTTCGCCGCCGCTCGCGCGAGCAGCTCCATGCCGCGCGCGGTGTCGGCGCGGGAGAGCAGCTGTTCGACGGCGCGCTCGCTGGCCGCGGAGAGTCCGGGCACCAGCAGCACATCTCCCGCCTTCACGCTTCGCAGGCTGAGCGCACCGTCCACGCAGACGGAGCGTCCCGTGCCGGAGCGGACCGGGCGGCCGTCCAGCGACACCACGCGTTGACGCAGTGGGTTCGCTCGTGGAGCACCCGGGACGAGGCCTGACTCCAGCAGGCGCGAGGCCGTGTTGATCACGTCGAGGCCGACACCCAGCGGGCCCTCTGCCACGCCATCCAGCACGACATGGAAGATCATGTCTGGCAAGAGTAGACCGAAACCTGTCAATGCCGCCACTGGCCCACCAGGGAGGGTTTCCCGCATCGTCCGGGCATGACTCCTCCCGCCCCCGAGCCCACCGCCGACGATCCCCTGGATGACTTCGAGCGACGCACCATCACGCTCCAGTCGACCCCGCGCGCCGTCTACATCGCCGGTCGAGGCCCCGCGGTCATCGTCATGGCCGAGATGCCAGGCATCAGCCCTCACGTCGCGCGCTTCGCACGCTGGGTCCGGGATGCCGGCTTCACGGTCTACATGCCGTCGTTGTTCGGGAGGGATGGGGCCTATCCGCAGGCGGAGGCGGGGCTCGCCGTGATGAAGCGGGCCTGCGTGAGCGCGGAGTTCCGCGCGTTCGCGGCGAATGCGTCAAGCCCTGTGACGCAGTGGCTGCGTGCGCTCGCGAGCCTCGCGCACCAGGAATGTGGAGGACCCGGCGTCGGCGCCATCGGCATGTGCTTCACCGGCAACTTCGCGCTCAGCATGATGCTCGAGCCCGCGGTGCTGGCGCCCGTCCTGTGCCAGCCCTCGCTGCCGCTCGACACTCCGGGAGCGATTCAAATCGCCCCCGAGGAAGCCGCGGCCGTGAAGGAGCGGCTCGAGCGTGAAGACCTGACGGTGCTCGCGTACCGCTTCGACGGCGATCGCTTCTGCACGGCACAGCGCTTCGCCGCCTACGCCGAAGCGCTGGGGCCCCGCTTCCACCCCAGGGTGCTGCCGTCGTCGGCCGCGAACCCCAGGCCCCCGCCCTTCTTCGAGCGGATCGTCGGCGGTGCGCACAGCGTCGTGACCGCGCACCTCATCGACGCGGCTGGAGAGCCGACCCTCGCGGCGCGAGACGAGATCCTGTCCTTCTTCGCGCGGAGGCTTCGCCAGGAGGCGGCGCTGTGAGAACCCAGGGATGAGTCGCCGCTTTCGTGAAACAGGAGGGACGGATACCGCCCCCCCTTTTGAAAGCGTGTTGCTAATTGATGCAGTTGAGGAATCCGCCGGGGGTGAACACCGGGATGCCGCTCAGCGCGCCATCCGGAACCTCACCGTCCGCGGTGGCGGTCACGGGCGACCGATACATGCCGGGGAGGGAGGAGTTGATAAACCCCAGAGAATACACGGTGCTGCTCGAGCGCTCGCGCAGAAGAGCGCCACACCAGGGCTGGTCCGTGTTGTCGTCAAGCGTTCCCATGGGGACGATCTTCACGCTGGACGCCCCCCCGTAGTAGGCGAGGTCTGACGCATTGGTGATGGGGTACTTGGCGCCCGCGATGTAAAGGTAGATCTGGCTCCTCGTGCGCTCCTGGACCAGGATCTTGTAGGAGTAGTTGTAGAACACCTCACTCCAGCCGGCGTTCGGGATGTTGTTGACGGTCCTCCAGTCATCCCAGTAGTCCAACTCCGTGGGATTCGGAATCCACCAGAACTTCTCTCCCACCACGACATAGATCGCGGCGTAGCCAATCTGGCGGAGCAGCGTGCCCTCCTGGGGAATCTCCGCATAGGAGTTGATGGTGGCCTGGGGCAGCGGCACCAGGGTGGCGGAGGAATAATTGCTCCACTGCGCGGGAGGGATGAAGAACCGCGCTCCTCCCGCCACCACGTATCGGTTTGTCGTGTCCGTGCTGAGCAGAACGTAACCGTCCGGGATGGGCGCGTAGCCCGCGAGAGCCTGAGCACCAAAGAGGCTCAGCCCCAGGGCGAGCCAACGAGGAAACATTGCGAGAAGCGAAACAACGCGCACGGATGCATCTCCATTCAAGGGTGGGTGCTGCCAAGCGGGCCGGGTATCCGGTGGACAAGGCGATTCCGCTGACAGCCACTGGGGGGCGGACAATGATTCGCACTCCCAGGAACTGACGTCGCCCGGGCCGGTGGCGACGCCTTGAAAGGTAGAACGAAGAAAACCCATGGAGCAAAGAGTGCTTGTCTGGTGAACGCTATCGCCAGGATGCGCACCTTCACCAGGAAGCACATTGCACCAGCATTGGAGAAGTCCAGGGTAGGTGCCGGAACCAGGCCCAAGGAGAAACCCGTCTACGTGGGGCCAGGCCACGGGGCGCCCCCCCTGGCGCATCACCCCTCGACGATGAACGTGGTGGAGTCCACGCCGGTGTTGCCGGTGACGGGGTCGTACGCAGTCACCGTGACTTCGTATGCGCCCTGCTGCTGTACGGAGAGCTCCGCCTCGAAGGTGCTGGTCTTCCCCGCGTACTTCAGGGGGACCCCGGTGAGCGGCTTTCCATTGAGCTTCACCGTGGCCTGCAACTCATACCGACTGGAGTCCCAGAGCCCCTTGGGCTCCGTCGGGCAGCCACACATGAGGGTGAGGTTGGCGCGAAGAGGGACGGTGAGCTTCTTGTCCTTGGCGAGCTTGATGAACTCGTGAGCGGATGGCGTCAGCACATCCACCACGAAGCCAGGCAGCTCCAGGATGAGGCCATCGCCCTCGATGTGCTTGCCGGGCAGCAGCCAGAGTTGGGTCGTGCTGGTCGCGAGCGCCTGCCGCTGCGCCAGAGGCCCGGACACCTCCACCGTCACCAGCCGCGGCTCGGCGATGTCCAGGGTGGCCGTGAACTTCGCGGAGGACGCATCCGCGAGCGGCGCGCCCCGCACCTGTGGCTGCTTCATCAGCGTCTGCGTGTTGCCTGTCGAGCCGGCGGTGACACCGCTGGCCAGCAGCTGGCCGGTCTGCCCATCCCGGAGCACCACTCGCACGCCCCCCATGGACGTCCCGATGAACTTACCGTCCCGGGCCCGAGCCCTCACGACCAGCCGTGTCTCCTCGGCAAGGGCTGTCGTGGAGAACAACAGCAGGGTCCAGAGAATGAGGCTTCGCATGACTCGCTCCGTATCGGAAGGAAAGCTCATGATGTCTTGTACTCCAGCGCCAGCAGCGCCTTGCGTTGCTCCGGCTCCAGCCGTTCAATGGCATAGCGCAGGGTGTCCCGCTGCATCCCGGAGATATTCTCTTGGATGAACGCCACCACCGCCTCCCGGTGGTGGTCCGCCGCCACCTTCAGCAGCCACCCCACGCTCTTCTGCACATACGGCTCTGGATCCAACAGCAATTGGCGTGCATTTCCGAGAACCACGTCGCGGGGCAGCATGTACCTGGATGATCGAATCCTGCGGCTCACGAACTTCACGAGCGCGACGTTCGCCGCCCTCCGACACCAGGGGGAACGGGATCCGGTCCAGTGCTGGATTCGGGTGAGCGCGGGCGTCCGGGTGAGGAAGAACGGATAGAGCACCGTCAGACACAGGTCGTCGCACTGGGCCCAATTCCAGACGGAGTGCTCCAACCAGTACCGGAAGCGGTCCAGCAGTGACTCGTCGAACGAGCGCCCGACCGCCTTGCGGACCACTGCGAACCCCAGCAGCACCTCCTCGTGGTGGGTCGCCTGGGCGAGCAGGTCCTCGGTCACCGCCAGGCGGTCCTCGGGCGACAGGCCCCGCTCCTTGATGAACGCATCGGCGATTCTCCGCACCTCCGCGTTGCGGACCCCCAGGGCTCGGATGTCCGTGGGGAAGTAGCGGCGCGTCGCCTCGGCGAGGCGAGGGTCACTCCGCGCCTTCAGGGTGCGTCGAAGCTCTTCGGTCACGGCAGGGGTCGCGCGCATTGCGCCGCCATCCTGCACCAGTTGCTGGGGATTCACTTCAAGCGGAGGGTCCACGGCCGGCCGGGCCCTGGCGAAGAGCCGGGCAGCCGAAGCCTGGCAACCCGTACTGGATTGCCAGGCGCTTTCACGATGGAGGCGGAGGGGACCGACTCACGTCCTCCGGGCTGGGAAGGGATAGATGAAGTGCGGCACGACGTCGCCCCGGTGCCGGACGAACAGCGGCCCCCAGGCGGGGTTCCGGTCGTGCATCTGTTTGAGCATGCGGACCATCCGGTCGAAGATCTTGCGCACGTCGGCCTGCTCCGTCAGGCCGGCGACGACGCCCGCCGCGACGACGTGCGCGGCGTAGATTCCGGTCGAGAGCTCCTCCGTGAGGTTGCCCACGCCCGTCGCGAGCCGGCGCCTCAATTGCTGCACCCGCTGCTCGTCATGGTTCCGCCAGTTCTGGATCCACGCGAGCGACTGCCCTTCGAGCGCCTTCGCGCGATGGGTCATGATGGCGTCCGCGACCAGGTCCGCCGACAGGCGCGCCTGCTCGGGCGTCACGCGCTGGGTGCCCAGCCGGAGCTCCGCGGGGTTCAGGTCCTTGTCCACCTCGTCGAAGATGACCTGGGCCCAGGCCTCCGCCTGGCTGAAGCGCAGGCGCTTCACGACACTCCCGGCGAGGTAGCCCCGGACGATGTCGGCGGGGTGTGGATCCGACGAGCCCCCCACGTTCCTCAGGCGCCCGGCCCCGCCGAACGCGGTGTCCAGCCCCCGGAAGTACCCGATGATGCCGATGCCCGCGGCAGGCCCCATGTTGAGGATGCCGAGCACGTCCGAGGCCGTCTCGTCGATGCGCCGGGCCCAGTAGTTCGCCAGGGCGGAGAGGCCCTGCTTCTGGAGGCGGTCGTAGACCACGGTGGACAGCTCCTCCGCGAGCCCGATGTCGGCGTGAAGGATGTCGTGCCCACCGACTTCGTGTCCGAGCGCGGCCCACGCGAGCAGGCCCGCGCGGCCCTGCGAGGGCGGGAGGTTGACGATGCCGCACTCCAGCCCCAGGACGGAGAAGGTCGCGTCCACCGGCCACGTGTACGGCCCGAAGTCCGGGTTCCCCCACTTCACCAGCGGCGCGAGGGTGCCCTGGTCCGGTGGATGAACGCCCCGGCGATCCTCCGCGCTGAGGAAACCGTCGTACAGGTCGCTGACCACCTCCTCGAACGCATCCGTGGCGATGCGCTGGTACCCCTCCCCGTTCTGGAGGATGGCGTGTGCCGCGTCCATCAGGAGCCCGGCCTCGGACTCACGCCGTGGGTCGCGCACCAGCGCATCGGCGAACCCCTGGGGCCCGATCTTGTCCAACGTCTTCAGGTAGGGCACGAGGACCGCGTCGCGGTAGAGCGGAGGCAGTGTGGCCCGCGCCGCCTCGAGCCGGCCGCGCAGCTGGTGATAGTCGGTGGGCTCTGGCGGGCCGGGGTCCGTGTCCTGCGCCGCCAGCGCCACTTCGCGGATGCAGGCAGGCAGGTTCCGGATGTCCACGGCCGGCGCCGTTGCACCGGGGCCTCGCGCTGAGGCCTTCGCGGCAGGTGACTCCTCCAGGAGGGCCGTCTCCGACGGACTCCCCCGAGCACGTTTCGCGGCGCTGCGCGGCAGGGTGCCCCCTCCCCGCCGGACCTTCCGAGTGACCACTTGCCTCGCCATGCGGACCTCCCCTGTGTTGCAACGGAAGGTGCGTCGGGCGCTCGCGCGAACCATGGGCTGGCGGGGCACGCGGGATGGTGGCACCGCGCCACTGCCCGGGACTTCGGGCAGGGTCGGCACCACCGCGGGGTGGAATGGCTTCGACGTCATGGGCCCCACCGCCCCGGGCACCTCATGCGTCGGAGAGGAGCGCGAGAGCCCGTCCGCCGTCAGTTGCCGCGGTAGGTGGTGTTGAGGATGCCGATGCCCGCGCCTTCCACATACAGGCTGACGGGCGTGCCCTGGGTGGCGGCCTGGGTGGCGCGCTCGAACAGGCCCAGGCGCTCGGCCTCGCTGTACTCGTAGCCGCCGGCCGAGGCGTCCGAGCCCAGGTAGTAGTAGTTGCCGACGAAGCTCCCTGTGCAGTTCGCCCCGGTGTTCACCTGCACGACCACGTAGCCCTGGCCGTAGGTGACGTTGGGTTGCCGGGTGTACGTCGCCGCGCAGACGTAGCCATTCACGGTGATGGGGGCCGCCAGGGCCGTGCTGGCAAATCCGACCGACATCATCACCGCCGCAACAACGATGGACGCTCGCTTCATTGTGTTGTCCCCTTATGCCGTTGGCTGAGGCCTCCGCGCCCAGGATGGGCGTGGGGCTCCGGAAAAGCGTTTCTGCATTTCCGCTCGAAGCAACGTGCGGGACGGTATTTCCCCCTCACCTCTTTTTCGCGTTCGAGATTGTGGAGACACCGGGTGGGTCGTCATCAGGCCGCCAGCTTCGACAGCGCGATCGGCGCTGGCAGGCAGAAGGCGCCTCTCGCCCGTCCGAAATGTGTGCGCAACCTGGACGAGGAGGCCCCCGTGCCCTCCAGTGAGCGGCGGGGAAAGCCCCGCCGCCACCTCAGGCACCCGAGCCGGTGGGCTTCAGGGGGTATACAGGTCCGCCGCCCGCAGCTCGCTATTGGTTTCGAAGGCGCGATATCCCCCCAGGGCGAGCACCTTGCCATTGGCCAGCAGCGTCGCCGTGTGCTCCAAGCGCTGTTGGACCATGGAGCCGGCGGCGCTCCAGGTGCCCGTGGCCGGGTCATACAGCTCCGCCGTCGCCAGGGCGCCGCCAACGGCGCAGCATCCCCCCGTGACGAGCACCTTGCCCGTGTTGAGCAACGTCGCCGTGTGGGAGTGGCGCGCCGCGGACATGGAGCCGGTGGCGCTCCAGGTGCCCGTGGCCGGGTCATACAGCTCCGCCGTCGCCAGGACGCCACTGCCCCCGCCCCCCGTGACGAGCACCTTGCCATTGGGCAGCAGCGTCGCCGCGTGATAGCCGCGCACAGAGGTCATGGAGCCGGTGGCGCTCCAGGTGCCCGCGGCCGGGTCATACAGCTCCGCCGTCGCCTGGTAGCCGACGTTGTTGAGCCCCCCCGTGACGAGCACCTTGCCATTGGAGAGCAGCGTCGCCGTATGGACATCGCGCGGGACGGCCATGGGGCCGCTCAAGGCCCAGGTGCCCGTGGCCGGGTCGTACAGCTCCGTCATCGACGTAAGGCCACTGGAGTTCCATCCCCCCGCGGCAAGCACCTTGCCATTGGAGAGCACCGTCGCCGTGTGCTGGTAGCGCGGGGAGAACATGGAGCCGGAGGTGCTCCAGCTGCTCGTGGCCGGGTCGTACAGCAGCGACGCCGCCGCATAGCCCATGCTGTTGGTTCCCCCCGAGACCAGCACCTTGCCATTGCCCAGCAGGACCGCCGCATGTCCGGAGCGATCCGAAGGCATGGAGCTGACGGAGCTCCAGGTGCCCGCGGTCGGGTCGTACAGCTCCGAGTACGCCATGTGGCCAACGATGTTGTTGCGTCCCCCCGAGACCAGCACCTTGCCATTGCCCAGCAGGACCGCCGTGTGATCGGTGCGGAGGTTGAACATCGAGCTCGTCGCGGCCCAGAAGGCCGAGGGGCACGCCGGCAGGCCCGTCACCGTGAAGCTCTGGGTCGCCTTCAGGCCCAGGGTGTTGCCCACCGTGGCGACGAGGGTCGGGGTGACGCCCGTGTTGAGACACGAGGGCGCCGTCCAGGTGAGGATGCTGCCGCTGGCCCCCGTGCTCGGGGTGCCGCTCGTGCCCACGTTGACCGCCCAGGTGAAGCTCAGGGCCAGGCCCGCGGGATCCGTGGCGTTCACCTCGAAGGTGAGCACCTGGCCGGCCGTGGCCGTCTGGCTCGACTGGGTGGCGCGGGTCATCGTCGGCGGCGCACGCACGACGGCGTCCTTGGACACGCACAGCATCAGGCGGCCCGTGTTCTGTCCCCCGCGGCCGTCCTTCACCACCACGTTCAGCTGGCAGTTGTTGCACGCCCCCGCGGGCAGGGCCGAGGGCGTGAAGGTCGCGGTGGCGGTGCTCGCGCCCGTGAAGCTGCCCGCGCAGGTGGCGCTCCACTGATAGCTGAGCGGGTCACCGTCCGCGTCGGTGGCCGAGGTGGACAGCGCCGTCTGCGCGCCCACGTTCAGATAGGACTGCGTGGACGTCAGGGTCACCACCTTGGGCGCGACGTTGAAATCCGCATTCACGGTGCTCGCGCCACTGCCCGCGGAGACATTCAAGGTCAGGTTCACCGACAGGGTCGCGCCGCGCGAGTCGCTCACCGTGAGCACCAGGGTCACCGGGCCCTGCTGGGCGGGCGCCGTCCAGGTGGTATTCGCCGAGGTGGGCGCGGAGAAGCTGCCCGAGGGAGCCGCCCAGGAGAAGCTCACGGTGTCACCCGCGTTGGGATCATGGGCCGTGGCCGTCAGGGTGACGCTGCCCCCCGGGGCCACGGTGGTGGGCGTGGCCAACAGGGAGTCGAGGATGGGCGCCTCGTTGGTGAAGGGCGGTGGGACGGAGACATCCTGCAGGGTGAGGGTCACCAGCCCCGTGGCGCCGGCGGTGACGGTGACGTTCTCGACGCGCCCCTCGTAGCGCAGGGTGTTGGACGAGGTGAAGGCCTGCGCCACGAAGGTGCGCTGGAGACCCGCGGGAATGTCACTGATGACTCCGCTCCACGCGCCACTGGTGAGCACCAGGTCCTTGGAGAGCGAGACCATGTCCGCGCCGGAGACGGTGACGGTGACGCGCGAGACGTCCCCGGGCACGGCCGCGGCGGTGTAGACGGTCAGCTGCATCGCACCCGACCCGGACACGCTGGTGGGGGGCTCGGAGTCACAGCCGGCGAGCAACGCCAGCACGAGCGGGAGGACTGCGGACAAACGCAGTGAAGACACGGGATTTCCTTGTCTGACGGAAGAAGGCTGCACGCGGCATGAAGCGGCGGGCACTGTAGCGCAAAGGCGTGACAGCGCCTCCCGGGTTGACTCCAGGGAGGCGCCCCTCCGCCCGGGGTATGGAAAGAGCATGGGCGAGCTTGTCTTCAAGCTTGCCCATGGTGCATCTGGGATTGGACCCCGGTCCGACTGGTTCGTCAGGAAGCCGCCGCTGTAGGTCCCCGGCGCGACACTGCTCGTCGTCGACACATATATTTCTTTATTATTTGATTGTATTGATTTGGGTGGGACCGGGTGTTTCGTGTGCAAAGGAACAAGGTTGTTACATGCCGCGGACACGAAAAAGCCCCGCTTCCCCGGGGGCGCCGGAGAGGCGGGGCAGGGAGCCATCCACGTCAGTGCGTCACTGCCCGTTCCCTCGAGCAGGGGCGGAGCCGGGCTACGGCGCGAGGGCGTTCGCGTCGAACGTCTTGCCCAGGAATACCTGGGTGCCCAGCGGGCGGCTTCCCACCAGGTCGACCTTCCCGTCGTGGTCCACGTCTCCGATGAAGCGTGGGAAGGCGGCCTGCCAGCTTCCGCCGGAGACGGTGAAGTTCTTCAGGACCCGCTGCGCCGGGAGGAACGTCGTGCCGGTGGAGAACGAAACCCAGACGTAGTCATGACCGAACCCGATGATGTCCGCGCGGCCATCCGCGTTGAGGTCGCCCAGGTACCGCGGGTAATCCGCCGTGGCCCAGCCTCCCACGCTGGGGTCCGCTCCGTAGTCGGCGACCCAGAGGGCCGGCGGCGCGAAGGAGGCGGTGGTCGCGGTGGAGGTGGACAGCGCCACGATGACGCCCCACTCCGAGAAGCCCACGATGTCCGCCTTGCCGTCGCCATTCACGTCGGCGACCCGGCGGGGGTGGCGCACTCCGTCCCAGCCGCCCTGCACGGCGGAGCTGCCGAAGGCGGCGAGGGCCACCACGGGGGCCGCGAACTGCGTGCTCGCGGTGCACAGGGCTCCCGTGCACTGCGACAGCGAGACCACGGTGCCGCTGCCGTTGAAGCCGATGATGTCGTCGGTGCCGTCGCCGTTGACGTCCGCGAGCATGCGCGGCGCGGCCAGGGCGCTCGGCCAGTTCGGGCTGGCATGGTGGAAGCCGACGAAGCTGAAGGCGCCCGGCGTGAAGCTGAAGCCCGTGGAGTAGGAGAGCGAGACGCCGTTCTCGCCGAAGCCGACGATGTCGGCCCGGCCGTCTCCGTTGACGTCGCCGACGGAGCGGGGGTGCAGGGTACCGCTCCAGCCCGCGCTGGTTCCGAAGTCCGCCAGCCAGACCTGGGCCAGCTGGAAGGTCCGCTGCGAGGCGTTCGCCGCGGCCACGCGCACGCCGTCGCTGTGGAAGTAGATGAGCTCGTCGTCTCCGTCCCCATCCACGTCCGCCAACTGGCGCAGGGTCTCCCCGGGGGCGTCACCCAGGGTCCAGAACTGGTCGGTCCAGCGCCTCGGGCCATACACGCTGGCCACGCCCACCTTGTCGAACGCGCTCAGGTCCTCGGACATATTGCTGTTGCAGGCGTTCATGGACTGCATGAGCGAGTTGCGGTCGTAGCGGGTGTACGCCTGACCGAGGTTCACATTCGCGCTGCACGGGGCCTGGGCGTCGTCGCGGTGCTGCTCGTGGTTGAAGCCCATCACGTGCCCGAGCTCGTGGGAGGCGAGATATTGCAGGCGGCTGAGCCGGCCCGAGAAGTGGGTCCCGGGCAGGTCGATGTAGCCCGATCTGCCCTGCGATGGCAGGCGAAAGGCCCCCGCCATCCCCACGCTCACGATGCCTCCTCCGCTATCCGTGGGCGCGCTCGGTATCAACTCGAGGCGGACGTACTTCGTGGTGCCCGTGGTGGGGCACTCCTCAGTCCAGGTGAATCGGACCTGGGATTCGAACTCCCAGGTGCGCGCGAGGGACTCCTTCATGAGCTGCTTGTCCACGTCGTAGCCGGGGGTCAGCCAGCAGACCGGGATGACCGGGTCCGTGAGCGACCAGAGCTGGACTCCGTTCTCGGAGTAGAGCGCATCCGACTTCACGAAGAGGTCCGGCTCCCGCACGGGCGCCTGGACCTCTCCACCACATCCATTGATGACAACTCCAGACACCGCGAGCCACAGGGCACGTCGAAGCAACGACACGATGGTTCTCCCCCAAGGGGTTGGAATGGAAGACGGCAACCCCTTTCGAGTGGGGAGGCAGCCTACCGGCCGGGCCTGGAAGCGATCCACCTGACGGACGTGCTGCTTGCCAATCCGCGCGGCGGTCGCTCGCGCGGGTCTGGGGGGACTTCAGGGGGACGGGTGCCGGGCCAGCCAGGTCTCCACATCCTTCAGTTGCGGCCGCGAGTCCGCGAGGAGGAACCATGACGGAGACACTGGAAGTCATCCCACGGGAGCCAGAGGAAGGCACGGCGGTCCTCCTGCGTTCCTGGCAGCTGACGAGGGCGCTGCTGCAGGAGCTGTCCCCCAGGGACCTGCGCACGGGGCGCTGGTTCACCCAGCTGCTGTCCATCTACCTGCGGCACTACGACACGCACCGGCTGCACGCGGTCGCCGCGGCGAAGGGGACGGGCGCTGACACCACCGAAACCCACATCCGGCAGGCCTGCGAGGCGGCCTTCCTCACCGGCGCGGGGAGTGGCTCGGTCACCACCGGCATCACCGCGGCCTCGGTGGACGCGGGCGTCGCCGGGTTGATGGTGGCCCTTCCCGCATCGGGGATTGTCGTCACGACGGAGATGCTCGTGCGGGCCCTCATCCACCTGCGGCTGGCGTGCGACCTGGCCAGCGCCTTCCACATCCGCTTCGACCCGGAGGACCCCGCGGATTTCTCGCGGCTCTACGCCCTCCTCCGAGGCGGGGAGCACGACGAGGAAGAGGACCCGCTCGGCCTGGAGCGCGTGGAGCACCTCGCGCAAGCGAAGGCGACCGACCTGGGCGAGGACCTGGGGGCGAAGCTGCTGGGTGACAGCGTGGCGCGCAACATCGTGCCCTTCCTGAACGTGGTGACGTCCTCCGTGGACAACTGGCGGCGCACCCGGCGGCTGGGCGACTCCATGCTGCGCTACGTGCGGCTGCGCCGCGCGCTGGAGGACGCCGACGCGGCCCTGCGCGAGGTGGCGCCGCGCAACGAGAGCCTGCTGCTGGAGAGCGCGTGGTTCCTCTTCGTCTCCGACGGCCGCCTCCGCGAGGAGGAGTCCGCCGTGCTCACCCACGAGCTCTCCCGGCTCACCCCGGCGCGGCGCCGGGAGACGCTGGTGCGCTTCGTGGACGATGAGTCCGAGTGGCTCCAACGCCTGCGCTCGGCGCCGGCCAGCGCGCGTGAAGTCCTCCAGGAGTCCTTGAACGCGCTCGCCGCCGCGGACCTCGCCGTGACCGGACCCGAGCGGGCCCTGCTTCAAAAGGCCGCACAGGCCCTCCACACCTCCCTGGACAGCGGGCACCTGGAAACGCTGGTGCGGCGCTACCGCGAGGAGGGAGTGGCCCACGCGCCCAAGGCCCCGGCCGCCGTGCCACGCGCATCCCCGGCAGCACGGGAACAGGAGACGCCGGCGCGCATCCACTGAGGTCCCCTCCCCGCCCCTCCAGGCACTGAAGAAGGAGCTCTGTCGTTTCAGGAGTTCTGCCGGACCTGCACGGTGATCGCACGGCGCCCGAGCTGCCACGTTGTGGCTGAGGGCATCCATGACATCACCCGGTAGGCCCTCCCCTGGCGCTGCTGTCGGAGGTAGTTTGCAGGAGGGCTGGTTGCACCCGAGTTTGCCGGCTCGGGGTTGGCCTCGAAGAGCCAGGAGTGGTGCCTCTAGCGCTCCTGGCCCTTCGCTTCCGCGACCACATCCTCTGGGCGGCAGGCGCGACGGAAGCCAACAGCCAGGGAGGTCGGTAGAACCGACACCCTCGGCGCTCGTGCCCGCGCGTGCGATGTCCGCGCCGTGCCCACCCACGACAAGACGAAGACGCCGCGGGAGCGGCGCCGGGCGCCCGCAGGCGCCACGGTGCGCATCGACGGGTTGCGCCTGCCTCGCGAGGCCTGGGCTCGAGTGGAGGCGCTCACAGCCTAGTTGCGCCGCGCCGGCATCCCCTGCGCCCGGCCGTCTGGAGCCCTGGAACTGCTGGTGCTGCACACGGAGGTGGCTGCGCGGGTACTGGCCGGGGGCTGCCGCATTTACCGGTGCGCCAGCTGCGGCGCTTGGCTGGACGCGGCAGGCGCCATGGCCCACCAGGACTCCATGCCAGAGCACGAGGTGCACGGGTTCACTGTGTCCGCGAACAGCGCTAGCGTTGGGGATGGGCCACCGACCATTGGCCCAGGAGGCACAATCAGTTGCCGGTAACGGAAGAGCAAAAGAACGAGCTGTTGAAAGAATATCGTGAGGCCCGCGCGGAGTTCATGGCGGACCTCCAGCTGTATAACCTGCTCAAAAGCACTGACAATATCCCTGGCTCTCCATTCGTGAGTTCGGCCGAGCAGCTTGCTCGGACGCGGCAGATCAAGAGCCGTGGAAGATATGAGAGCGCAACAAAGGCTCTCAATGACAACCTACTGTGACAGAAACGGCCCGCCCTGAGAAACCAGGGTGGGCCGTTGTGATTCATCAGCCGAACGTCCACCGCACACCCGCTCCAGCCGTCCGCTCGAGCTGGTTCGCCTCTGCAAAGCCGAACACGCCGAGGTTCTGCCGGAGCCGGGCCCCGCCCTCCAGGCGCGCGTAGGCGCCTGAGAGAGAGGAGACGCCCGCTTGGGCCTCCAGGTACGGTCCGCACCGGCACATCGCTCAGTACCCGCGACAGCCCCGCGGCTACTGCTGCCCGCGGCGCATCGAAGGGACCGCGCCCTCCACGGCCGCCTTCGCGGTGACGGCACCGAGCGCGACCGACAGGGCCTGCTCCTGCACCTTCGCTTCGCCGTGCAGGGACTTGAACTGGAGCGTCGCGGACGCCTGCTCACGCGGCTTCAGCGTGCGCCAGCCGTTGGCGACCATGTACTCGTTCGCATTGCCCAGGGCCGCCTCCGTGATGTCGACGAAGGGGTACGACTTCCCGGCCGCCTTGCACTCCGCCTTGATGTCCTCCATCACGTGGCACGCGTGGTAGACGGCCAGGGCGATGCACCGCTTGCGCGTCTCGGTGAGCCACGAGACGCCCGAGAAGAGTCCGATGACGCTGACGGCCGCGATGGCGATGTTGGTGGGCGTGAGCAGCGCGTCCAGGATGCTGGAGCTGGCGCCAGTGGACGCCTGTGCCAGGGCCACCGCGCGGTGAGGACAACCGCGAGACACGCAGCCAGGGTGAGACGCTTCTTCATGGTGTTGCTCCCGTTGGGGGTTGGGCTGCACCACGAAGAAGGGGTGCCTCAGACGCGCGGCACCCGATTCCAGTAGGCCGTTCTTCGCACTTCAGTGGGCGACCTGGGCGACGCGTGTGACGGGGAACGGTCGCAGCAAAGCGGGAAGATAGGAAACCGGCGGCAGAAGGTACTGGAGCGTCATGGCCACATGCATCGTGCCGGGATTACACGTGAGAACTTCGGACCGGGCCACGGGCAACCAGAAGCTACTTTCAGGACGTGGGGGTGATCATCGAGTAGTCCCTATAAGCGCAGCGGCTGCGCTTCCCATGGACAGGGAGACCCGGCTGGTTCGGCTGAGAAGCGCAGCCGGAGGACCAGAGGAAATACTCAGGACAGACTCCCTACGTCCTGCAGTGGACACTTCAAGGTCGAAACAGCGAAAAATCGCAATTTCGATGTTGCCTACTACCACCCACCTTGATACTGGTGGGGAGTGAGCAACGAGACGTCGCCCCGAACGCCAGGTCAGATGCTCCGCGAACTCCTTGAGGCGCGCGGATGGACCCAGCGAGTGCTGGCGACCGTCCTGGGGCGTGACGTGTCGGTGATCAACCGACTCACTGCGGACAAGACACGCATCGACGGAGAGATGGCCCTTCTGCTCGAGGGCGTATTTGGCGTCCCCGCAGAGCAGTTCATGGACGTCCAATCGCAGTTCGAACTCGCGCTGGCGCGTGTCACCTCTCGCGGACCGGACCCAGCGATGGCACGGCGGGCGGAACTCTTCGGAAAACTGCCGGTGGCGGACATGATCAAGCGCGGATGGTTGTCCGTCCAGGACGTCCGAGATCCGCGCATCGAAGCCTCCCTCGCCAGCTTCTTCGGCGTGGGGTCGCCGGACGACATTGAGGTGCTTCCCCACGCCGCGAAGAAGTCCGACGCGGGCGGCCCGGTAACTCCCTCTCAGGCAGCGTGGCTTCGACGGGCTCACCGCATTGCTCAAGAGGTACTTGTCCCGCGTTACTCGGAGGCGACGCTCAGGGCCGCTCTGTCGCAACTGCGTCCGCTGATGGTGGACCCGGTGGAGACGCGGCACGTGCCGAAGATCCTCGCTGAGTGCGGCGTCCGCTTCCTGATCGTCGAAACGCTCGGGAGTGCGAAGATCGATGGGGTGTGCTTCTGGGTGAATAACGGCACGTCACCAGTCATTGCGATGACGCTCCGCATGGACAGGATCGACAACTTCTGGTTCGTCCTGCGGCATGAAATCGAGCATGTGCTCAGAGGGGACGGCCGCACGGCAGCCATGGTCGACGCAGACCTTCATCCCGAAGGAGGTCCCACTGCAGCGCAAGGCCAGCTTCCAGAAGAGGAGCGGCTCGCGAACGAAGCAGCTGCGGACTTCTGTGTTCCGAGGGACAAATTGAAGAAGTTCGTCGCGGTAAAGGCGCCCCTGTTCCCGGAGCGCGACATGATCGGGTTCGCGCGCACGCTCAAGGTCCACCCAGGAATTGTTGCGGGCCAACTCCGCCATGCCACTCGACGCTACGACCTGTTCACGAAGCACTTGGTAAAGGTGCGATCCGCAGTTTCGCCATCCGCGACCATCGATGGATGGGGCGATGTTGTTCCTCTTCAAGAACTGGAGCAGTGATGGCTAGCAGAGAGCAGATTATTCAGAAGCTCGCGCGCATGTATCGCGAGGAGACTGGTTCAGAAGACATCGACCCGGTGAAGTTCGCCGACTACCTGATCAAGCAGGGGCTCACCCCACCTCGCGTCCCGAGTCAGCGTGAGCTCATGGCAAAGGCGGCGAAGGCTGCTCTCAAGCACGAGATCCGAAAAGACAGCGCCACCGGCCGCCCGTATCGCGGCTGGCACGCGGTTCCTCGCGGCACGGACAAGGATTCCGGGCAGACATTGTTCTCGTACTACGACATTGATGACGCGCCTCGTCTCCCGATGGAGAAGGCTCTCGCGCTCCGCGTGAGCGCGATGGTCGACGACGGTGTCCAGGTGTCGTTCGACGCCGAGCACTGGAACAGGATCAACCCGAACGAGCAGCCGATCACTGTCGACGAGATGCTCGACCTCCGGGACCAGGTCGAGTGGCGCAAGAACGCCCGCGACGACGAGGACGAGACAGGCGAGTCGGCCGAAGAGTAGTCCGTGCCGTCGCACTGACCACCTCTGTTTCAACGCTGGCGCCATCCCACTGCCGGTCTCTTTAAGAGACCAACGGCAGACGGCGGAAGCCCAGCACGTCGGGCCGGTACGCCACGCGGTTGAAGGCCTTCACCTTCGCCTCCGCGCGCGCCGCGTCCTCCAGCGTGAGCGTCTTGCTGGTGCAGCTGCGGCCGCGCGGCACCCATCCAGTCCTCCAGCGCGCGGAGGCGCAGGTCCTGCGTCTGGAGCTTCGCCCCGTGCTCGTTCACCACGCGCAGTTCCGTCTTGATGTCGCGCACGTCCTGAGCCACCGCGCCCAGCGACGGCACCAGCAGCGGCACTTGGTCCACGGCGGACTCGTGCTTCATCTGCCGGCGCGACAGCAGGCCGTTGAGGAACGGAACCAGGAGCTGGCTCACGGCCAGGATGAGAACTGCGGACTCGGTGCTGACGGGGGGCATGTCCGGACAGAAGGGGCGGCCCCTACCCGGGCCTGCGAGACTGTGCTCCACAGCCACTGTCGCGGCCATGCCCAGCGTCTCCCCTCGCGTGCCCGGCCTGGATTGCGTTACCGGTCTTGGGGTGGTAAATTATTGAAAGGGCAGCCAGCCCAAGCTGCGAGCGGCTTAAAACGGCGAGTACCTCTGTAGTCCTCGCGACAACCGACGCCCTGGCTTCTCCCCGCGCCGGATGCGTAATCGCTCGACGTCCAGGCGCACCGGAGACCTGCCATGGGTACTACATTCTCTTCTATTGCGTTCACCTTTCGCGCCAAGTTGGGCAAGCATCTGCCTCTCGGCCATGCGCAGCAGGTGCTCGCGGCTGCACTCGGTTACAAGACCTACGCGTCCTTCAATGCATCGAAGGAGGAAGCGGCGCTCGATTCCGTGCAGCATGTCGTGCTCGACCTTGCGCTCATCGACAAGCGGCTGGGCGAACTGGGGCAGTTGCCCCCCTCAGCCCCCTACTCCTTCGCCCAAGCGATTCGAGCCGCCATCATAGAGCACTTGCCGACGGTCAGAGTGCATAACGACGTCGACAACCTGAAGGACGAGATTCGCTCCTTGGTCGAGCGTGAAATCGAAGACAGCGGCGCGTACACCAGTGAAGTGGCGATGACGAACGCGTATGGGGGCGACTTCGATCTTGAGTCTGAGGAGACCTCGTCGTTTGAGGATCATGAGCCCGAATGGGTCCTCGACGTGTCTGGCCACGTGTACTTGGAACAGGAACCGGAGCAGGTTTACCACGGCGACACGATTGACGTTTCGGCGACGGCCGTCCTTCCGAAGCTCGGTCGCTGCATGCTGGGGGAACTCAAGGTCATCGACATCGGTGCAGTGATTCAACCGGAGCCATACCCGGACTGAAGGATCCCCTCATCTAGCGAGTTGATCAGCACACGCTCGCTCGGCGGCTGCGTGCGAAGGCGCTGGTATCCGCGCAAAGAGGCAGCCACCATGACGCGCAAGGTGGCCATCGACGAAGAGCAGGTGCGGGCGTTCCTGACGGAAGTGTTCGAGGAGGACCTGCACGTCAAACGAATCCTCTCCCTGTCGCACGCGACGCTGGGGGCTGTGCAGGCGGCGAGCCTGTCGGTGGCGGCCATCGGCAAGGCCATGGCGTGGGCGCGTGGAGAGGACGTCACGTCCAAGCACGCGGTGAAGCAGGTGGACCGACTGCTGTCGAATGGGGGCTTCGACGTCTGGAAGCTTTTCGCGTCCTGGGTGCCCTTCGTGCTGGCGGAGCGGAGCGAGGCCGTCATCGCGCTGGACTGGACGGACTTCGAGCAGGACGACCAGGAGACGCTCGTGGCCAGCCTCGTCACCCGGCATGGGCGGGCCACGCCGCTCTTGTGGACGACGCTGGTGAAGTCCGCCTCCGTGGGTAACCGGCAACTGGTGGAGGACCAGACGCTTCAGCGACTGCGCGAGATAATTGCCTCCGAGGTGAAGGTGACGGTGGTCGCGGACCGGGGCTTCGCGGATGCGAAGTTCTACGCGCTGCTGCGGCAACTGGGCTTCGAGTACGTGGTGCGTTTCCGTGCGGACATGCTTGTCACGTCCGAGGATGCGGAGACGAAGCGCGCGGCCGAGTGGGTCCCAGAAGGCGGACGCGCGAAGGTGCTCCGAGGCGCACGCGTCACCGCAGCCATGGCGCAGGTGGGGGCCGTGGTGTGTGTGAAACGCAAGGGCATGAAGGACTCCTGGTGCCTGGCCACCAGCCTCACGGAAGCCACGGCCCAGGAGGTGCTGGACGTCTACGCCCGGAGATTCACCATCGAGGAGACGTTCCGGGACGTGAAGGACCTCAAGTTCGGCATGGGTCTGAAGCAGGTGCGCGTGAAGACACCCGAGCGTCGAGACCGGTTGCTGCTCATCAGCGCCCTGGCCCAGGTGCTTCTGACGCTGCTGGGAGCCGCGGGGGAGGCACTGGGGTACGACAAGCATTTGAAGGTGAATACGGTGAAACGGCGTACGCACTCGCTCTTCACCCAAGGCACCTACTATTTCATGGCCATGCCGCGCATGAGCGATGAACGACTCCGCCCGTTGGTGGAGCGATTCGCACAACTCGTTCGCGAGCACGCCGTCTTCCGAGAAGCCTTCGGACTTATCTGATTCAGATGAGGGGATGCTTCAGATACCCGGAGGGCTTTGAGCCGGAACCGACTCAGGAAGACGTTCGAGCGGAACCGAATCCGGAGGGCTGACGAAGTTTCTCCCGAGGGTCGCCGGCCATGCTGTCGGTGCCGTTTGTCTGCCCTCAATCCCAATCACTGTTCTGGCAGGTCCGAACCAAGTGGTCCCTTTATGCGCGCGGCATGCGTCCCGATGCGGTCCGCACGCCGGCGCATTGCTAGCGCATCCGGGACAGGTAGACGGCGGCAGGGTATGCCCAGGTTAAGGGGGGCATGCCCTGCCTACTGCGGTCACACCATGCTCATGCTTGCGGGGAACGGCACGACGCTGAGTACCTCCAGGTGTCGGTCGCGATTAACCTCGTTGAAGAAGACCCTGACCCGGTCCACGTCGACGTCCAGCGTGTTGAGCGTCGGGTGACTCTCACCGTCGGGTTGCCCTTGTCGTCGGGCGGCTCCTTCTTGTCGTCCTTCTCGTCCTTCGGGCGAAAGGACTTCAGGGACGCCCAGGCTTCAATCAGGCTGCAGTCCACGCTGAAGTGCTCATTGCTGGTGAGCCCCGCGCTTTGCGCCTGGTGCATCACCGCCATGAAGAATCTCCGGGCAACGTCATGCTCCAAGAACCGGGGTCCCGGTTCTGAGAGAAGGTGCTGTGGTCGAAGGAGGCGTCCTCCATCCCCATGTCGAGGAACCAGCGGAACAAGAGGTTGTAGTCGAGCTGCTCGCAGAACAGCCGCTCGCTTCTCACCGAGTAGAACGCCATGAGGAGGCAGGACTTCAGCAACTGCTCTGGCGGGATGCTCGGCCGGCCGGTGCCGCTGTACATCTCCTCGAACGTCGGCGAGAGCGCCGCCAGCGCGGCGTCCGCCATGTCCTTCACCCTGCGCAGCGGATGGCCCGCGGGCACCCGGTCTCCCGGCGTCCTCAAGCTGAACAGCGTCGTCTGCTGCTTGGGTCGCCCGCGCATCGCTGCCTCCGATGAGCGGAGGACACCACGTCGCGGTGCGGGGTGTCGATCCTTCGGAGGGGTTTCTCAACAGCCTGTTAGGGCTGCTGCCCGGCCCCCAGGGCTCCCTCATCCACGCCCTGCCCCTCGTCAGCTTCAGTCCGCGCCGGGGCAGCCGCGAGGTGCTGTGCCCGTACAAGGGAAACGGCTGGCTGCGCACCTCGCTGAGGCCGTGACTACGCCGCGCTGGCGCGTTGACAAGCGCGCCCGCCCCGGCATCCTGGGCGTGCTCGACCATTGGCTGAAGTCCGCCAATCCCGCGCTGCGCGCAAAGACACTGAAGGAGGCAACCGCCTCCGGCGATCTGGTGGACCTGCGGGACCAGGAGCTGCTGTGCCTACTGGAAGCGCCGCACCCGCGCTACCCTGGCAGCGACCTGGATAACAGTGACGAAGGAATGGCAGTGGCGCGGAGTGTCGGCACCCTACGCACGGGTGTCGTCGGCCATCTGCTCCACGTTCGTGATCACCAGGGTCTTCGTAAAGAAGTCCACCACCTATCTGGCTCGCAGACCCTCCACGCGCACAGCGATGGGAAACAGTGGGCGAGGCACGACCGGATCCACCAGCAGCGGCACAGGATAGCCGCGCACCGCAGCATCCACCTTTACGGCTCGCTCCAGACGTTCACGAACAGCCTCTGGCAGCGCATCAAGCTTCGCCCGGACGGAAGCATCACAGGTAATGGGGCAGAGGTCGTCGTACGGCGTCACGTTGCTCACGGTGGCTCCCGTCCAAAGAAAAAGCCTGGCAACCCGTACTGGATTGCCAGGCTTCACTGTGGAGGCGGAGGGAATCGAACCCTCGTCCGAAAGCCGTCGGCTCTTCGACCCTACGTGCGTAGTCCGCGATTTGCTACGTCACCAGGGCTCCCACGGACGGGATACCTGATGCCGGTCCTGGAAAGATCTCGTCACCTCGGGCCCAGGCACCCTTGGCGACCAGTCCGCATTATGACGGCCCATCCCTACCCCACGGACCGAGAGCAGGGGGACCGCGCACTAAAGACTGCTAGTTAGGCAGCCAGCGCGAGCTCAACGTTGTCGTTGGCTTTTGTGATGTTGTCGGAAGTTTTACGAGCACCCAACAAGCTCGGCACGCGTCTCGAACGTCATTGCCCCCGTCGAAGCCAGGTCGCCCCCGGTTCGATGTACGTCATGCGGCCCCAACGGCTCCGCACTCGACCTACATTAACCGCTGAACGCCCCCCGTCAATCCTCCTGAAGTCACGACAGTCGCTCCTGCACCATCCCCTCCCCTGCCTGCCCCTCAGGCAGCCCCTTCCTTCCGGAGTCCCTCCATGCAGGCGTACGAGCTCCACACCCCCACCGGCTCCTCCAACTGGACCCTCGTGGAGACGCCTCAGCCCCAACCGGGCCCCGGCCAGGCGCTCGTCCGCATCCACGCTGTCTCCCTCAACTACCGCGACCTCATCATCGCCCGCGGCACCTACCCCGGCCTCAAGCTCCCCCTCATCCCCTGCTCCGACGGCGCCGGCCAGGTCGTCGCCGTGGGCTCCGGCGTCACCCGCGTGAAGCCCGGCGACCGCGTCGCCCCCACCTTCTTCCAGGTCTGGACCGACGGTGAACGCACCCCGGAGAAGGTCGCCCACGCGCTGGGCGGCGGCATCCCCGGCGTCCTCGCGGAATACGTCTGCCTGGACGCCGAAGGGCTCGTCCTCCTCCCGGACTGGCTCTCCTACGAGGAGGGCTCCACCCTCCCCTGCGCCGCCGTCACCGCCTGGAACGCGCTCGTCCCCCAGGGCGGTCTCAAGCGCGGGCAGACCGTGCTCGCGCAGGGCACCGGCGGCGTTTCCATCTTCGCCCTCCAGTTCGCCCGCCTCCTCGGGGCCCGCGTCCTCATCACCTCCAGCCAGGACGACAAGCTCCAGCGCGCGAAACAGCTGGGCGCGCAGTGGCTCATCAACTACCGCCAGCGGCCGGACTGGGAACAGGAGGTGCTCACCCTCACCGGCAACCAGGGCGTGGACCATGTGCTGGAGGTCGGCGGCGCGGGCACGCTGCCCCGCTCCATCACGGCCACCAAGGAGGGCGGCCACATCGCGCTCATCGGCCTGCTCACCGGTGCTCCCGGCAAGCCGGACACCACCGCCACCAGCTCCAAACACCTGCGCGTCGTCAGCACCTACGTGGGCAGCCGCGAGATGTTCGAGGACATGCTCAAGGCCATGACGCAGGAGAAGACCCGGCCCGTCATCGACCGCGTCTTCCCCTTCGCCCAGGCTCGCGAAGCCCTCCAGTACATGGAGTCCGGAGGCCACTTCGGGAAGATCGTCATCACCCTGTGAGGCGTGGCTCTGGCGCACAGGAGACATGCGCCGACAGAAAGCCACCCACCCAAGGCCTGGCTCCGGCGTAACGTCCCGCGCGTCCCCAGCACCGAAAGGGTCCGCGCATGCGCCGCCTGTTGCCCCTCCTGCTGCTGCTCCTGATGCCGGTGCTCCCGGCGTCCGCGCAGCAGCCTCCTGACGCCACCCGCTTCTTCCCCTACACGCTCAACACCACGGTCCTGCCCAACGGGCTCACCGTGGTGCGCGTGCCGTTCAACTCGCCCGGCATCGTCGCGTACGTCACCGCCGTGCGCGTGGGCTCACGCAACGAGGTGGAGCCCGGCCGCACCGGCTTCGCCCACTTCTTCGAACACATGATGTTCAAGGGGACGAAGGCGAACCCGGAGGGCCAGCGCGAGCGCATCCTCGGCGGCTTCGGCTTCGACGACAACGCGTTCACCACCGACGACATCACCGTGTACCAGGTGTACGGCCCCACCGCCGGCCTGGAGAAGCTCATCGCGCTGGAGGCCGACCGCTTCCAGAACCTGGAGTACTCCGAGCCGGCCTTCCAGACGGAGGCGCTCGCCGTCCTGGGCGAGTACCACAAGAACGCCGCGGGCCCGGACCTCAAGCTGGAGGAGGCCCTGCTGAAGACGGCCTTCACCCGCCACACGTACCAGCACACCACGCTGGGCTTCTACGAAGACATCCAGGCCATGCCCCAGGCGTACGCGTACAGCCGCTCGTTCTTCGAGCGCTGGTACACGCCCGCCAACACCACCCTCTTCATCGTCGGTGACTTCAACGACGCGCAGGTCGTCTCGCAGGTGACCAAGGCCTACGGCGGATGGCAGCGCCAGCCCACCAGCGTCATCATCCCCACCGAGCCCCCGCAGACGAAGCAGCGCACCGTCCACGTGGACTGGCCGCAGCCCACCCAGCCTCGCCACGTGCTCGCGTGGCACACGCCCGCCGCCCGCGCGGACACGCCCGACGCCGCCATCCAGTCCATCCTCGCCGAGTACCTCGTGGGCGACACCAGCCCCGCGTACAAGGAACTGGTGCTGGAGAAGCAGTACGTCGAGTCGCTGAACGTCTACACCACGCCCCACCGCGACCCGTACCTCTTCCCCATCGACGCCACCTTGCAGGACGAGAAGTTCCGCGCCGACGTGGACGCCGTGCTGCGCCGCGAGGTGACGGCCCTGTCCGGCGGCCCGGTGGACGCAGTGCGCTTGAAGGCCATCCAGGACCACCTGCGCTACGGCCTGCTGATGGACCTGGAGACGCCGCGCGACGTGGCCATCGACCTGGCCCTCTACGCGGGCGTGATGGGCCGCCCCGACGCGCTCGCCAGCTACCTGAAACAGCTGGGCAGCGTGACGCCCCAGCAGCTCACCCTGTTCGCGAGGAAGTACCTCGAGGACAAGAACCTCACCGTCCTCACCCTCACCCCCAAGGCCGTCGCCGCCGGAGGGACGCCGTGATGAAGACCCGCGCTACCGTGTCGCTCGTCCTGGCCGCCGCGCTGTCGCTCGCCGCCTGCGCCCACCACCCCAAGCC
>NZ_RAWN01000078.1:0-38561 GCF_003668895.1 Corallococcus sp. AB045 | reverse complement strand
TCCTCCACCAAGCCGGGCGCTGCGGACGCCGCCTCCAAGCCCACCAAGCCGGGCGCTGCGGACGCCGCCTCCAAGCCCACCAAGCCGGGCGCTGCGGACGCCGCCTCCAAGCCCAACAAGCCGGGCCTTCCGGACGCCTCGGCGTCCTCCCCCTCCGGGAAGCTGGGCAACAAGCTGTCGGCCCTGAAGCAGGACGGTTTCGACGTGGGCGGCATCGGCGGCAAGGCCGCGGAGCTGGGCAAGCTGCTGGATAGCGCCGCCACCGTACTGAACAGCATCGCCCAGCTGGTGCAGGGCATCACGCAGGGCGTGCAGGGTGTTGCCCAGGGCGTGCAGGGCGCCGCGGATGCGGTGGGTGGCGTCGCGGGCGCGGTGGGTGGCGCCGCGAACGCGGTGGGTGGCGCCGCGAACGCGGTGGGCGGCGCGGTGGGCGCGGTGGGCGGCGCCGTGGGCGCGGTGGGCGGTGCCGCGACCAGCGTGCTGTCCCTGGCCCAGCCCCCGATGCAGGACCCCACGGCCGGCATGAGCCAGGCCCCGACCCTGTAGTCGTCCGCCGCGAGGCCTGAGGCGGTGATGAAAAAAGGCGTGACGGCGATGAGCCGTCACGCCTTTTTCGTGTCGTCACGGACTTCCAGCCGCCGCGCTACTCGATGGCGGCGACCTTGTCGTCCTTGCCGAACTTCACCCGCACCTTGGACGTCTTCGACTTCCAGTAGGTCCAGGTGCTGGAGTGGAACGACGGCGTCTCATGCGCGGGCGGCGGGCCCCACGCCATGCGCACGGCCTCGCGGCTCATGCCGGGCTCCACTTCCGACGCGGAGACCTTCTTGCGGTCATCCACCGACAGCGCCTCCAGCTTCGCGGCCTGGTCCTCCGGCGCGAACGAGGCCTGGAACAGCTTCCAGGTCTCCGAACCCGAGCGCGCGTCGTTCGTGAACTCGAGCTCCGCGCCGGTCTCCACGACCTTGAACTTCACGGAGGACGAGCCCTTGTCCAGCACCTCCACCTTCGCGTTGAACGGGATGATGGGGCCCTTGAGGTAGTTCACCCAGGACACGGTGCCGTCCTCGAAGTGGAAGTTCGCGGTCGCGTAGTAGGCCTTCTCCACCACGGGGGCGGGGGCGGGCGCGGGAGCGGCCACGGGCTCGTTGCTCAGCCGCACGACCTTGTCATCCGGGCCGAACTCGACCTCGAACGTGGACAACTTCGAGCTCCAGTACGTCCAGCGGTTGCCCTGGAGCGACGGCGTGCGGTGCGGCGGCGGCGGACCCGCCGTCAGCAGCACGGCCTCGCGCGACATGCCCCGGGCCAGCTCTCCGGCGCGGACCTGCTTCTGGTCCTCGGGCGTCAGCGCGGCGATGCGCGGGGCCGGGTCCTGCTCGGCAAAGAAGCCGGCGAAGAGCACGTTGATGGGCTTGCCCAGGCTCCGGTGCGTCACGAACCGGAACTCGACGCCGGAGTCGACGACCTTGCAGCGAATCTCATCGTTGTCCCGCTCGATGACCGCGACCTTCGCCCCCACGGGGATGGCCGCGCCCTTGCCGCGGTAGTTCACCGCGGAGAGCTGGTTCTTGTTCAGCAGGAAGTTGGCCTGGGCGTACAGCACCTCGGCCTGGGCACTCATCGCCGTCAGCAACCCCAGCGCGAGCACGGCGCTGAGGACATTCTTTCGATACACGCGAAAACCCCCTCGGGTAGGCAGCGGCGTGCTTGTAGTGGTGTCGCACGCACTGCCGCAAGGGGGTTCGCGCCGCCTCGCCCTGCCCTACGCCCCCAGCATGCCAATCACTTCCGACGACGGCATGGGGCGGGAGAACATGGGGAAGTCATACTTGAGCGCGTTGCGGTGCTCCTCCGCGGAGGTGGCGGCGGCGCAGTCCGTGAGGGTGATGACGTTGTAGCCGTGCTCGTACGCGGTGCGCATGGTCGACTCGACACAGCAGTTGGTGAGGAAGCCGCCCATCACCACCGTCTTGATGCCCTTGCTGCGCAGGATGAAGTCCAGGTTGGTGCTGGCGAAGGTGTCCAGGCCGCGCTTGCCTTCCACCACGATGTCGCCCTTCTGCGGCGCCAGCGAATCAATGATCTGCGCGCCCCAGCTGCCCTTCACGAACGCCTTCCCGTCCACCACGCCCTTCAGGATGCCGTAGGGGTGCCGGGTCAGCTCGCCGTAGCCTTCCGCGAAGGTGATGGGCGCGTGCATCACCGTCACGCCCTTCGCGCGCGCGGCCTTCACCACCGCGAGGGTGTTCTCCAGCATCTTCGTTTCCGCCATCACGCCCTTCACGGCCGGGTGCAGCACCCCGCCTTCGGTGGCGAACTCGTTCTGGTACTCAATCAACAACACAGCGGTGGTTGAAGGGTCGAGCGACATGGCGGACTCCGAGGCACAGGGACCGGACCATTCCGGACGTCCGCCATGTTTGTCAGTCATTCCAACAGGCCGTCAAGCCATCCCCCGGCTCAGGCCGCAGCGCGAGCGCCGTCCCAGTCCTCCACCTCGTAGAGGAACTTCGTGCCGCCCTTGAGCTTGCGATTGGCGGACGTGCTCTGGACGAAGACGACGTACTTCTCCAGGCTCGCGGGCCGGATGCGCACCGTCTCCCCGGGCGGCAGGCCGAGCATCTCCCGCGCGCGCTCGCCGCTGTAGAGGTCGCCGGACTTGCGGTCCATCAGCACCACCTCCTTGCGGCCCTGGATGGTCTCCGTCTTGGTGAACTCGTAGAAGCCGCGGCCCGTCTTGAAGCCCAGGCCGTTCTCCGTCACGAACTCCTTGATGGCGCTGTCCGCCTCCACCTCCAGCACCTGGAAGCGGCCCGGAGACACCGCGCGCAGGTCCGTCTCACCGAAGAGCGTGGACGCGGCCCGCTTGAGCATCGTGTTGAACATCGCGTTCAGGCCGCGGTTCATGCGGCCCTCGCGGGACACCTCTGCTTCGTACGCCTGGAGTTGCGCGTCCGAGGACTGCTTGTAGCAGACGGCCAGAAGCATATCGGTGACGTGCGAGAACTGATCCAGGCTCAGGTGGAAGCCACCCGACTTCTCCGCCAGCTCCTTGTAGAACGACGTCGCGTGACGGCGGTTCAGCGCCTGGACGCCATACACAGGCACGCCCTGCTCCCCCAGCGCGGCCACCTCCTTGCGCCAGTCCAGCTTCTTGGGGTTGTGCTGGGGCGGGTGCGGCACGTCGTCGCCAATGAGCACGAACGCCTTCGTGTAGCCCTCCGTCCAGGACAGGCTCCGGGCCTCATGCAGCACCAGCTCGTAGCACTCCGGCGCGTCTCCGCCGCCCGTCTGCTCCACCTTCTCCACGAAGCGGGTGATGGCCTTGGCGTCGTCCGTGAGGTCCAACGCCTTGGTCACGTAGGTGGACTTCGCGTCACAGTAGTCGCCGTGCGCGATGATGCCGATGCGGATGCCAGGAATCTCCTTCGTCAGCCGGGCCACGGCGGCCCCCAGCTTCTTCCGCACCTGCGCGAGACACGGATACATGCTGCCCGTGGTGTCAAAGCTGAAGACGACCTCGACGCGGTTATCAATCACAGACTTCGCCATGACGTGTTCCCCCTCGTTCCTTGCTGCGACAGGAGGAACAGTACTCGCGGGGTCTGACATGGAAGGGGGCTTCGAGGCGTCGGTTTCCGGGCGGCCTCGTACCGCCGTCCGTAGCCAGGACCGGGGGCTCGTTGCGTAGTGTCCTGGCAGGGCGTCACGCCCGCGCATCACCCAGGGGGGACCATGAGGGACATCGGCATCATCGGGGCGGGACAGGCGGGTCTGCAGCTCGGCTTTGGCCTGCTGGAGAAGGGCTACACGGTCACCGTCTACTCGGACCGCACGCCCGAGCAGATCTTCAACGCCCGGCTCGCCGCGACCACCTACCTCTTCGGCCGCGCCCACCAGTACGAGCAGGAGCTGGGGCTCGACTTCTGGAAGGGCCCGGGGGAGTACGCCCGGGGCGGGGACCTGGACGTCTGCGCGGCGCCGGGCCAGCGGGCGATCCGCGTCCAGGGGCGCATCCTGAATCCAGGCAAGTCCCTGGACCTGCGGGCGAAGTACTCCCGCTGGCTCGCGGAGTTCGAGCGGCGCGGCGGCAGCGTGGTGGTGCGGGACGTGGACGTGGACGCGCTGGAGGTGCTCGCGACCGGACATGACCTGGTGGTCGTGACGACGGGCCGCAACAGCTTCACCCGGCTGTTCGAACGGGACGCCGAGCGCAGTGTCCACACGCAGCCGCCGCGGAACCTCGCGGCAATGATTGTCACCGGCATGAAGCCGCTGCACGAGACGCCCTACCCCGCGCTCAAGTTCATCCTGACGGCGGGCCACGGTGAGTACTTCGCCATGCCGTACTTCGACCGCATCCGGGGCCCGCTGAACTGCCTCCTGCTGGAGGCCATCCCCGGCCAGGGGCTGGACCGCTTCGGCGGCGTGAGCACCGCGCGGGAGGCGATGGAGCGGATGAAGCAGGTGCTGCGGGACTTCTCACCGTGGGTGGCGGAGCGGCTGGAGGGCGCCAGCATCGTGGACGAGTCCTCCTGGCTCACCGGCGCGTTCACGCCCACGGTGCGCAAGCCGGTGGGGCGGCTGCCCTCGGGGCGCACGGTGATGGGGATGGGGGATGTCGTCATGCTCAACGACCCCATCGCGGGCCAGGGGCTCAACAGCGCGTCGAAGCAGGCGCATGCGATGACACAGGCCATCCTCGCGCACGGTGACCAGCCCTTCACGCCCGACTGGATGGAGCAGACCTTCGAGCACTTCTGGCGAACGGAGGGCCAGTTCATCACCGCGTTCACCAACATGCTGCTCCAGCCGCCTCCGCCGCATGTTCTGCGTTACCTGGGGGCCGCGTCGGCGGTGTCTCCACTGGCCGACATGTTCTTCGACAACTTCGGAGAGCCGCAGCGCTTCTGGCCCTGGATTGCCAGCCCCGACGAGACCGAGGCGCGCATCCAGCACGCGGCCGCCGCGTAGCGGCTGTAAGTCTTTGTCATTCCCACCCGGCCGGTCCTTCTCTCCCGGTCCGGGTGGCTGAATCCTCTCAGTCCCAAGACAGGGGGGAACATGACGATTCAGTTCGGATTCATCGACCAGGGTGATGGCGCCAACCTACGGACGCTCCCCGCGGAGATGAAGGGTTCCACCTGCCTGACGCCAGCGCCCCTGCCTCCGGGCACGCGGGTGAGCGTCATCCGGGACCATGCCCAGGCGCCTGGCTGGTCCTATGTCTCCACCGTGGCGGGGGGATACCTGCTGCAAGGCTATCTACAAACCCTGCGCATCACGACCCAGCTGCCGGAGCCCGCGGCGACGCTCTATCAGGTCCGTCCAGGGGACCGCCTGGAGCCCATCGCCGCGCGCATCTACCGGCAGGCCATCCAGCCGGGGCGGGACCTGCGCTTCTACGAGAATGTCATTCATCACGTGAACGTGAAGAGTGGCCGCAAGGGGGTCCAGCGCGTCGACGGTGACGTGCGGCTGGTCGCGGGCGAGCGCATCTGGCTGGTGAGCATCGCCTTCGCCAACCAGCTCCAGGGAATCGTGTCGAGCGGCTCCATCACCCACGAGGCGATGGCCCAGGCGCGCAAGGCCGCCCGGCATCTGGAGGACGTCCTCACCTCCGTGCGGCAGGCGGACCAGTACTTCGGAGAGGTCACCGGCCAGTACGGCAAGGCCATCCTGGACAACTGGCTGGAGATCTCCGCGATGGTGGTGGGCTTCATCGCCGCGGAGGCGCTGTCCACCTTCCTGGCGGCGACGCCCACCGGCGTAGGACAGCTCGCGGCGGCGCTCATCCAGTTGGGCCTGGCGGCGTTCGGAGCCCATGGCCTCATCGAGGCCGGAGGGGAGGCCCTGAAGCACGCGCAGCTGTGGCTCACCCAGGCCTGGGAGGCCAATGGCTCACCAGAGAAGCTGAAGGAGGCCAGCAAGTCCTTCCTCCGGATGCTGGTGAGCATCGCGATGGCCGCGCTGGCTCTGATGGGCGTGAAGACCAACGCGGGACGTGGGCTCAAGCTGATGACGTCCGTGAGAATCACCCCGCCCCGCATCTATATGATGGCGGCGGCGGGTCCCGGCGGTGCCTACGCGGGTGTCCCTGTCTTCCAGCCGGGCTCCATCACCGCCGCTCCGTCTGTCCCACTGCCCTTCAATCCCTGGGGCTCCGGCGCACCGTTGTTGTCAAAGGCTGTCGAGGAGGGCGGGACGTCCAAGCCGGATCCCGAGCCTACCCTGACCGAGCGCACGCTCAGCGACGCCGAGTTGGAGAAGCTGCTGGAGAAGCTCCCCAACTGGGACAAGCTCAAGGACTTCGTCGGACGCCGCATCCCGCAGGAAGGAACGCCGGAGTTCAACGTGTTCAAGCGGGAGCTCCAGGCCGCCGGCTACCGGCTGGAGAAGTTGAATACGGGCTCCCAGCCCTACCGGCTGCGCCGTCCGGACGGAAGGGCCTTGGGCGACGAGTACGGGGCACTCACGGTGCTCGAAGACGGATTGGTGGTGCTCAAGGTCGGCAAGGGCACGCCCCGTCTCAGCGTCTTCACCCGCTACCGGAAGAACTACCTGGACTGGGTGGAGAAGACCCAGGGTCCGGCGGCGCGGGCGGCAGCGGAAGTCCGGCTCTCCGCGGGCCATCCCATGCACCACCTCATCCCAGACGCGGTCGCCCAAACCCACCCGCTGATCCGCATGGCCATGGAGCGGCTCAAAGGCTATACGATTGACCGAGGGTCGAACATCCTCGACATGCACTCCGGGCTCAACGTGGAGGGCCGACTCATCCACTCAGGCAGCCACCCGCGCTACAGCGAGTTCGTGAGCGCCCGGCTTGAGGCGGCTTGGAATAGGCTGCGCACGAAGGGGGCGCCCTCCAGCTGGACGCCCAAGCTTATTGAGGAGGCCCTCTTCAAGGTCGAGCACGAGCTGCGTCAGGCCATCCAATCCGGGAGCCTGAAGGAGCCGGTCATCAAGATGTTCCAGGAGCAGCGCGGCGGTAGGGTGCTCACGGGGAAGAAGCTGGCCTTGCTGGAGCTGTCCTCTTACAGGGAGTTACACACCACATGATGTATGCATTGTCGACAGATGTCTCCCATGCCAAGGAGAATGCGGATATCTACGACGCCCATCTCATCGAGTTCGACGGTTTCATGGACGTAACGTTCTTCGCTCCCGACATTGGTTATCAGAGCCAGCAGGGCGCGCCCGGGGTTATCGAGTACTACGGCAACCTGGAGTGGATCGCCGGACGCGACCACCTGTGCACCACGTCCATGGGGTGGCTGCTGCTCTCACGGCGCATGGTGCGCGTGCTCGAAGAGGTGGGCCCGTTTCGCCACCGCCTCATTCCCACGGTCATCTATGCGGAACGCATCAAACACCTCGTGTACAGCGGATACCCTCGGAGGAGGACCTGGCATTCGGTGACGGACCCGGCGCTGAAGAACGAGGACTTCGTCATCCTCCAGTTGCTGGAGCGGACCGACTGCCTCGACCGGGAGCGCACCCTCGTGAAGGGCGTGCCCTTCCACCAGTGCGGCGAAGAATTCCTAGCCCAGGAGGACGCCGAGCCGCTCGTGCTCCGCCCGCCGCCCGGAGGCTTCCCGCCCGTGTTCTCCGTCCCCGAGCTGCTCTACTACTGCTACACCGAGGAGGCACGACAGGCGTGTGAGCAGGCGGGACTGAAGGGGCTGTGGTGGCGCCCCCAGCCGTGAGCCCTGACGCGCCCGGGGCTGGCTTTGGTCGCGAGCCCGCTCCCCTCTAGGATGACGTCCCCATGGGGACGCAACATGAGTGGTGAGGGCTCGAAGCCCGTCGCGGCGGTGCTGGTGGGGCTGACGAACTTCCGGCTGGGCCGCATCCTGCTGTGGACCCTGACGGTGTTCCTGGGGCTCCTGGCGCTCGTGCCGGGCCGTGACAGTGGGCTCCTGTGGCGCATGGCCGCCATTCCGGGCGTGCTCGCACTGATTGGAACCGGCACGGCGTGGTGGAAGGAACGCCAGAGCTCCCGGTCCGGCCCCATCCCGTGGCTGCTGTTCCGGCTGGCCTTGGGAGCAGTGCTCTTCGGCGCCGCCGCGCTCCTGCTGTGGTGGCGGCGCAGGCGCGAGCTGAAGGCCAGCGCGCATGTATCGCCGCCTTCCGCGGAACAGGTGGACCGATGGGCCACCGCCGAGATGGAGCGCTCGTCATGAGCCACGCGGCCTTGAAGCAACGGGACCCGGACGCGGCGCCGCTCGAAGCGCCTCCGCGTGAATCCATGGGAGGCATGACCCGAGCGGGCATGCGGAGCCTCCTCGCCATGGTGCCCGCGTTGCTGGGCTCCGGTGTGAGGGGCGCGCTGAAGGGCTTCTTCCTCTTCGGGTGCTTCGGTCTGGTGCTGGCGGGCGTCTTCGTGCTCGCGCCGCGTTGGACGGGCGCGGCTCCGACGCCCTCCTGGCTGAACTACCTGAGCTTCGTGCTCACGCCCCTGCCCCTGGCCCTGGCCGGGGGCTACGTCTGGATGCTCCACGGGGTCAGCTCACGGCTCGCGAGCGAGGTCCGGGCACGAGGGCTGATGGGCTATGCGTACGCCATCCTCAAGCCCGCGACACTGCAGGTCGCCCGGCGGTTGCGCGGGGCCAGCACGCCCAGCCGCGCGGAGCTCACCCGGGCCATCGAGGAGTCGGTGGCGGAGCGCATGCGGGAGCCCGAGGAGGAGCGCGAATCCGCGGCCTCCCGCGCCGGATGGCTGGAAGGCTTCCTCATGGACCAGTCCCGCCGGGTGCTGGGACTCATCGCACTCCGCGCGGTGCTGACGTCGCCGGACGTGCCTTCCGCGGTGCGGGAGCTGGAGATGTTGGCCATCGACCGATTGGAGGGCGTGCTGGAGGAGACGCTGGAGGACCTCTTCTTCCTCCAGATGGTGCTCACGCTCGGAGTGGGCGTCCTCGTCGCCGCACTGCCCACGTTCCTGCTCCTCTTCCTGCCCCGCTAAAGCGGAGACCCGCCGGCCTCTGCTAGCCTCCTGCCGTCCCACCAGGGTGGGACAGGAGGCGACGCCGGGATGGACTCACTGGACGCGCGCATGGAGCGGCTGGAAGGCCGGCTCCGACGGTGGCAGGGCCTCACCCTCGCGGCCTTCGTGCTGGCTGGGGTTGGACTGGGAACCGCGGCCCTGCGTGACGAAGCACCGCCATCGCAATCGGGAGAGCTGGTCGCCTCGCGGCTGGTGCTCAAGGACGCCAGGGGCCGCACGCGGGCCAGCCTGGAAGCGAACCGCCATGGCGGCGCGGCGCTGGTGTTGAACGACAGCGAAGGCCGGCCCCGGGCACTGCTGGGTGTGGGCGAGGACGACTCGCCCCGCCTGCGCTTCTCCACGGCGGAAGGCGAGTCGCTGGCGGAGCTGATGGTGTTCTCCGACGAGGCGCCACGCCTGACGCTGTCCAAAGCCGGAGGCGCGGAGCTGTTCTCCGTGGGGCTCCAGGTGGACGGCTCGTCGCGGCTGGAGCTGGCGGACGTGACGGGGCGGCCCCGCGCCATCCTGGGCGCGGATGAGGAGGGCTCACCGGGCCTGCTCCTGGTGGACCGTCGAGGCCAGCCCCGCGTGGAGCTGCGCGTGGGCAGCTCGGACGAGGCCAGCCTCGTGCTGGAAGGCCGCAACGGCCAGGTGTTCCGAGCGCCCGGCGTGCAGTGACGCCGCGTCGTCATTTCCGGGAGCCGGTGCACGTATCGGCTCGACCTGGGCCGGTATCTGAAGACGCTCGCGGACGTGGACAACGTCCGGTGCATCGAAAAGCGGAGCTGGCGGAAGCAGCTCTGTCAGGACGGATTTTCCGCTGCGTCCCTGCTCCCCGCGAAAGGAGTGTGATGCCCATGACGAAGAGCGACAAGCCGAGCCCCACCGACATGGAGCCCACTCCCGACAGCATGGACCTGGCCATCGCCTCGTTCCACAGCTGTCCGCCCGGCACCTGACCCACGCCGCCATCCGGTAACACCGGGACGGGCATGGACAGAGGCCGGGCTCCCGAGGGGGGACCCGGCCTCAGTCATGTCCGGGTCCTCCCTCGAGGAATCCAACCCAACGGGATGTAGCTCAGTCTGGTCAAGAGCATGCGCCTCATACGCGCGAGGTCACTGGTTCGAATCCAGTCATCCCGACTTCACATCCAAGGCAGCTCGCTCCGGAATGACCCAACCTGGCAGATACGCCGCGCTCAAAAACACGCAGGCCGCAGGTTCGAATCCCACTACTTCCCAGAAGGGCTTCCGGCAAGGAACCTGGGGGATTCGAGACAAAATGCTGGGATGAAGGAAATGATGGGCGACCGTCTTTTCTAACGCTGCCTTGGGAGAGCGATGACACAGCAGCGGACCTTGCCCGGTCCTTCATTGTCACGGTCCTGGCTGCGGCGAACCGGCGTCCCATTCCTCCTTTCGTCGACGGATGGAAGTCGCTGCAATTCCAGGCAGGGGAGTTCATCTGGATTCCAAGCAGGAAGTTTGCCCAGGCCATGAAGGGCAAACTCAGCAGCGGCTCCTACAGCCATAAGGTGCGACTGAGGATTGCTGGGAGATGGTCGACAATCTGGAGGGATGGATCGCGCGCGAGTGGAAGGGCCTCATCTACGTCGCGGGCGAGGGCTTCTACGATGCCGATCTGAAACCCCTCTGCAAGCTGGCGGGCTGAGCCGTCAGACCCGACGTCCAGTGAACGCGGCGGACTACTCGAGTTGAAGGCCGCAGTCGCTACAGGCGCCCGCCACCAGCGGGGCGGCCGTTCCACAGGCCGGGCAGGGAGGCTCTCCCTCTTCCTCGGTGGCGTCTGATGGGGCGGCGGGCACAAGGCGGGGAGTCGCCCCCTCTGGCACCAGCCCCTCGCGGCGCACCGACTCCAGCCACCCCTGCTGGAGCAGGGCGGCCACCCGGGGCCCATCCTCGGGCCGCACCAGCACCTGGAACTTCGGAGAGCAGCCGACCTTGCCGCACGCCTCACGGTGGACGAGGGCGGGGACGTCCGCGTCCAGGAAGCCCTCCACCATCCTCCGGGCATCCGCGAGTGACAACTCCGCGCACGGCACCAGCTCCGAGTCCGCCAAGGTTCTCTGCACTTCGTCTGGGGTCATGACGGCCGTGATTGGACCTCGGATGAGCCCCCTCCGTCCACCGCCCCTGGAACCGCGTCACGAACCGCAGCCGCGCGCATCCTTCCGCACGAAGACGCGGACCGGTCCCGGGTCCGCCACCTCTTCGAACCGGGCATCACCTTGGAGCGTATCGAGCAACGCCTCTCGTGAGGCCGCTCCCAGGAGGAGCGTGTCCACGCGCGGAGGAACGAGCACGACCTGCGCCCGCTCATAGTGGTGCAGGAGGAAGCGGTCGTAGCCGTTGGGCACGAAGACGATGGAGCGGAAGTCCGTGGCCACCGCGCGCCAGGAAGCACAGGCCTGGACCTGGCGCTCGAAGGCCTGGCGGAAGTCTCCATCCACCGGCGGCATGGGGCGCAGCGGCGGAGACCCGATGGTCCGGTCAAAGCGCGCGACCTGGAGGAGCGCGAGCACGGCGAGCAACAGCGCGGGCACCGTCGCGGCCCAGACAGGGACCCGCCCACGCGCGAGCACGCGCTTCCACGCCTCCGCGAGCCTCCCGAAGCCCGCCGCCGCGCACACGCCCAGCCCGGGCAGCAGGAAGGCGGAGTTGTAGAACCAGAGCAGTCGCTTGTCCGGCGCATCCGCCATGAAGAAGAAGGTGCCCGGAATCGTGCTGACCAGCGTGGCCGCGGGCGAGAGCAGTTGGATCCACCAGAAGCTGCGCTGGAAGACCACCAGCCCGCTGGTGGCCACGTCGTGCACCACCCTGCTGGGGTCGCCCAGCGCGGTGAAGGCGACCTGCCCCCACGTGCTGCCGTAGTGCGACCAGAATCGCGTGCCCGAAGGCGTCCCGAGCGCCGGCAACACCACCGCGACACAGAGCGCGAGATAGCCCAGCGCCAGCGCGGACACCCCGAGCGCCCTGCGCGTGAGCACCGCACGCGGCGGACGCGCCACGGCCGGCAGCAGCAGCAAGGCCGCCGACTGGAAGGCGAGGAACAGGCCGCCATCCGGACGCACACCCAACGTGAGCAGCGCCGTGAGCACGACCCACCGCATCCGCGCGCCCCTCAGGAGCATCACGAGCACCGCCGTGGAGCCCAGCTGGAAGAACACCTCGAAGTGCGCGGAGAGCGCGACCGTCTTCACGAACGGATTGAGCGCCAGGTACAGCGTGAAGGCGGCCGAGACCCACGGCCTCCAGACGGCGGGGAGCAGCTCGTGCTCCTCGACCATGCGCTCGAAGAACCAGACCTGGAGCCCGACCGCCGCGTACAGCGCCACCAATCCCAACAGGATGAACAGGAACTGCGAATCGCTGAGCAGGAACAGCGGCGTGAGCAACAGCAGCGTCGGGGTGAAGTGCACCGTGAGGTGGTTGAGGTCCGCGTCCGTCACCCAGAAGGGGCGGCCCCGGTGCACCGCGTTCGAGAACAGGTCGTTCAGGAGCGCGAGGTCGTGGAACGCGAACACCCCACCCCGGAAGGCGCTCCAGACGCAGACCACGGTGTAGATGAACAAGGCTCCGAGCACGAAGTGCCAGGCCCGGAACCGGCGGGTGAACGCGAAGGGATGCAAAGCGGGGCGACTCTGCCACACGAGCGCTCCGCCCGGTCGTCTTGACAACTTAGGAGTCCTAACTTAGATCAAGTGCATGACTGGGAAGCGACCGGGATACTTCGACGAGAACAGCGACCCCATCTCCGCGCGCATCGCGACAGGGCTCCACAAGATCGGGCTCGCGATGAAGCAGCAGTCGTGGCAGCAGGCGAATGGAGCGGGCCTGTCCGCGACGCAGGGACAGATTCTCGCCACGCTGGTCGCGAACGGGCCCCTCACCGGCAAGGAGTTGAGCGAGCGCCTCGGCGTGACGCTTCCCACCATCAGCGACTCCGTCCGTGTCCTCGTCGAGAAGGCGCTCGTGACCCGCTCCGCGGACCCGAGGCACCCGCGCGCCAGCCTCCTGACGCCCACGGCCACGGGCGCCTCACTCGGCGCCCGCGCGCGTTCGTGGCCAGAGTTCATGGCGGACGCGGTCGCGGACCTCTCCCCGGAGGAGCAGCGCGCGTTCTTCGCCGGCATCGTCAAGATGATCCGGATGCTCCAGGAGCAAGGGCTCGTTCCGGTCACCGGCATGTGCGTGACCTGCACGCACTTCCGTCCAAATGTACGCCCGGGCGCGTCGCCGCATCACTGCGCCTTCGTGGACGCGCCCCTGTCGAGTGAGCAACTGCGCGTCGACTGCCCGGAACACGAGCTCGCGGCGGAGTCGGCGCGACGCGAGGTCTGGGAGCAGTTCATGCGTCGCGGCTGACGCCCCCGAGTCTCAAACACGAATGAACACGGCTTTCCGCGGCCACTCCGGCCGACGGCAACGGCGGAGCTCTGCTCCGAGCAGGAGAAGACACAATGAGCAACATCCCCGGCTATACCCATGGCACCGCGTCCGTTTCGCGCTCGCCGGTCTCCCTCAACGACTTCGAACAGATGAAGGCCAGCGTCCTGTTCGGCGAAGAGGACGTGAAGTCCCTCCGCATGTCGCACGACATCGTGAAGGGGCGGGTCGAGGCCATCCTCGACGTCTGGTATGGGTTCGTCGGGAGCCAGCCTCACCTGCTCGCCTCGTTCAGCGGGAAGACGGACGGCAAGCCCCTGGGTGACTACCTCACCTCCGTCCGCAAGCGCTTCGGCCAGTGGATCCTCGATACGTCGAGCGCCCGGTACGACCAGGCCTGGCTCGACTACCAGCACGAGATCGGCCTGCGCCACCACCGGGTCGGGAAGAACAAGACCGACGGAGCCCCTTCGACGGACCTCGTGCCCTTCCGGAACCTGTTCGCGCTCATCTTCCCGGTCACCTTCACCCTGCGCCCCTTCCTGGCCGAGCAGGGCCACTCCGCGGAGGACGTGGAGAAGATGCATGCGGCGTGGGTCAAGTCGTGCCTGTTGCAGGTGACGCTCTGGGCCCACCCCTACGTCAAGGACGGGGACTTCTGATGACACCGCGCCCCGCACCGGACTGGCGGACGACCGACTGGCTCAATACGCCAGAGCCGCTCACCCTGGAGCGACTCCGCGGCAAGGTCATCCTCCTCCACGCCTTCCAGATGCTCTGCCCGGGCTGCGTCGCCCGGGGCATTCCGCAGGCCCAGCGCGTCGCTGAAGTCTTCGCGGGCGCGCCGCTCGTCGTGGTCGGACTGCACACGGTCTTCGAACACCACGAAGCCATGAAGCTCGAATCCCTGCGGGCGTTCCTCCACGAGTACCGGGTGAGGTTCCCGGTGGGCGTGGACGCACCGGGCGAAGGTGGCGACCCCATCCCGCGGACCATGAGGGCGTACGCCATGCAAGGAACGCCGACGACCGTCCTCATCGATGCGCAGGGACGGCTTCGCCGGCAGGTCTTCGGCATGCACGACGACCTGCAGCTGGGCGCTGAACTTCAAACCCTGCTCCTCGAGGCCCAGACGGGCCCCGCATCCGGAGTGCAGCGGCCTGCACCCCAGAAGGTCCCCGCCGCCTGTGACGACAGCGGCTGCAGGTAAGCGCGGAGTCATTGGCCGCGAGGGCGGGACTCGTCACAGGCAGCTGGAGTCCACGGGCAGGGTGTCCTGCTGCACGGTCTTGAAGGTGAACAGGCACAAGGCGCTCGCGCCCTGCTCCATGAAGACCCCGCCGTAGAGCGTCGCGTGGCCCAGCCGCGCCGTGCTCCCCGCCTTGAGGTACACGGACGTTTCGTAGCCTTCGATGGAGGACTGGTCGATGCCCATGCGGACCCCGGGCGGCGGAGCCGGGAAGTCCGCGTAGATGCCCAAGGCCCCTCCCGTGCCGGTCCCCTTCAGGCGGCTGGAGCGCACGGACACGCCGGGCGTCTCCGCGTGCAGGGCCGCGGACAGCCCGGCGCCTCCGCTGAAGACCTGCGAGTCCACGATGTCCACGCTCTGGGCCGCCGCCTCCACACCGAAGCTCCGGGCTCCGTTGCTCGCGCTGGCATTGACGAATACGCGGCGCAGGAAGCCGAACTTTCCGGCCACGCCCACGCCAATCACCGACTCCACCGCGCTCGCGGTGCCCTGGGCGACGGCCTTGGAGTCCTCCAGCGTGATGCCCACCTGGTCGAACGCGAACCCCATCACCCGGCCCCGGTCCGACGTCGCCTGGGATTCGACGCGCGACAGGGTGATGCTATTGGCGGACTGGTAGTGCACACCAAAGGTGAGGGATTGGCCCGCGAACGCCTCCGCCCGGACTTCGCTCACCGCGAAGCCATCGTCGCTGTTGAAGATCGCCACCGACCGCGTCCCACCGCCCGTGTTGATCACGGAGAGCAGGCGCAGCCCCGCGCCAGAGGCGCCCACCACCGAGCCATCCCCGGCCGTCGAGGACGTGATGCGCGACACGCCCACGCCGCTGCCCTCCAGGAACACGCCCCGCTTCAGCACCAGGCCCGCCGTCCCCAGGTCATAGGTGCCGGCGCCGAGCTTCAGCACCCACGTCTGCGAACCATCGGAAGGCACCGCGTCCACGGCGGCCATGAGCGCGGCGCCGGACTCCAGCGCGGTGGCTTGCAGGGGGATGATCCGCACGCGCGCGGCCAGAAGCCCGTCCGTCCCGGAGCTGCCCGGCGCTCCCGCGGGCCCGACGTCACCGCGAGGCCCCTGGGCTCCCGCGGGTCCCGTTTCGCCTTGAGGCCCCTGCGCTCCCGCGGGCCCCGATTCCCCCTGGAGCCCTTGAGGCCCTTGAGGCCCTTGAGAGCCCACGGTGCCCTCACCCTTGCAGGCGGACACGAGCAACACCCACGGCAACAGCGCACGGCGGACAGACGAAAAATTCAAGGACAGCTCCCCCTTCGGACTTGAAGGAGCCCAGTCTGTCCGCTCGCGCGGTGGCATTGGAATGGGTCCGCCGGAACCTCAGCCCATCCTGCAGACCTGGAAGCTCATGTCGTCGCAATACCAACCCCGGCACTTCGCGCCCCGGATGAAGTAGTTCTCGGGGGCCTGATAGGGGGCGGTCTCGTCGGAGATCCAACCGGTCCAGTGGCAGTCCACCGCGGTGGGCCCGGTGATCTTCGTGCACTCCAGCGAGACGTTGTCGCAGTAGCCGCCCGTGCAGGACACACCCGTCACCCAGGAGCCCGAGGGGCAGACGGTGGGCGTCGAGGTCTCCTCGGAGAATGCCGCCGTCCAAGCCTTGCTGCCAACCACGGCGCTGCTTGGAATGTCCCGGCAGCTCATCGACACGTTGTCGCAGCCGGTGCCACTACACCCCATCAAGTAGGCCACCATCCGGCTGGGGCAGTTGATGGGCGGCAGCTCCTCCGACGTGGTGCCCGCGGATTGCGTCGCCGCCTGCTCCACCTGCTCGATCCCAAACCCGGCTTCGGAATCCATCTCATCGGCGGGGCCGCAGGCCGGGGTGGTCAACAGGAGGGTCAGTGCCGCGAACAGGGACAGTCGCATCATGGTGTGAAACCTCTCAATGAGTGGGCGTTGCCCCGCTGTTACGCCCGCGTCCGGAGTTATTCCCGTGGCGTGTCCGAGGAGGGACCGGGTCATCCGCGAACGGGTCAGCGCCACCCCTGGACGCTGCATTCGCCGCCGGGCTATGGCTTGCGCCTCTCCATCGGAGGCACCGCACCATGGTCGCGCAGACATCGCCTCAGGAAATCACCGCGCAGGTGCGCCAGCGCATCGTCGACCTGGCCCGGCAGGGCGGCTACGTCGACGCGGTCCTGGGCGCGGGGCCGGAGCTGGACCGGCTGAAACACTATCTGCGCATGCTCATGGGCCAGGTGCCCGCACTGCCCGTCAGGCCTGACCAGTCCCCCACCATCTTCCCGCCGTTCCCCGGCCTGGATGAGCACCCGTGGCGCGACCCGCCACCACCGGCCGCGAAGGCGCTGGAGGGCTGCCTGGCCGCGGTGACGCGCGACATGGAGCGGCTGGAGAACGCGGACCTGCTGCACTACGACTCCGGCATCGTCGGCACTGGCCACTGGTCCGTGCACCCCATCTACTTCGGCGGCGAGCGCACCGACCGCCTCTTCTGGCCCCAGCTCGCCATGGAGGAGACAGCCGCAGCGGTGCTGTCGCTGGACGGCGAGTGCACCGACTTCCCGCTGGCGGACGTGCTGTTCTCCTCGCACGCGCCCGGCACCACGCTGACGCCGCACTGCTCATGGGACGGCTTCCGGATGCGGCTGCACCTGGGGCTCAAGGTGCCGGAGGGCTGCGGCATCCGCGTGGGCTCGGAAACCCGGCACTGGCAGCCGGGCCGCGTGCTCACCTTCCACGACTCCTTCGAGCACGAGACCTGGAACCGGGGCACCGAGCGCCGCGTGGTGCTCATCGCCGACTGCTGGCACCCCGGCCTCACCGTGCCCGAGCGCGAGGCCCTGCTCGGCCTCACGCGCAAGTTCGAGGTCCGCGCGATGCTCGCCCAGCTGCGCGTGCCGGAGACCCTGTCCGAACCCCTCCTCGTCCGCTTCGCGGAACAGGAACGCACGGACGCCCAGGTGCGCCGCTTCTGGCGCGGGTGAGGGTGAGCATCGCGCCGGTCCGTGCCTAGCTTCTCCGGGTGCGACACGGACCTTCGAACCCCTCTCACGAGCGCTGCCGGATCGGCGGTGCCGGCTGGAGCCTGTCGAGCGCGGTGGGTGAACACTTCCCCACGACGGGGACCCACCTGGAGCGCTACGCGCGCGTCCTTCCCGCGGTGGAGCTCAACTCCTCCTTCTACCGGCCGCACCGGCCCGGCACCTACGCCCGCTGGCGTGACAGCGTTCCGGAGACGTTCCGCTTCGCGGTGAAGGTCCCCAAGGTCATCACCCATGAGCTGCGCTTGCGCGACGCACGCGAGCCGCTCGAGCGTTTCCTGAGCGAGGCGGGCCACCTGGAAGCCAAGCTGGGATGCCTGTTGGTGCAGCTGCCGCCCAGCCTCCAGCACGAGCATGAAACGGCCCACGCGTTCTTCCAGTCCCTGCGGGAGCGGACCGCGGTGGACGTCGTGTGCGAACCCAGGCACCGGACCTGGTTCACGGACGAGGCCCGGCAGGTGCTGGACGACGCACGCATCCGTTACGTGAGAGCGGATCCGCCCGCGGTGAGCGCGCCCCAGCCTCCAGACGCGGAGGTCGTCTACTACCGGCTGCACGGCTCGCCGAAGATGTATTACTCCGAATATTCCCAGGCGTTCCTGGAGGCCCTGGCCGTGGAGATTGCGGGCCACGAGCAGTCCGGCCGCCGGGTGTGGTGCATCTTCGACAACACGGCGGAGGGCGCGGCAATGCCGAATGCCCTATCATTGCTGCACCTCGATGCACGACGCCCGGAATGAGCCCATCACCGCACGGATGGCCCGTGCGCTCGTCTCGCTGGACGAGCGCATCCTTCCGCGAGCACCCTGGGACTACCGTCCGAGCCGGGCCGCCAGCTCCAACCGGGCCGCCACGGCCAGCGCATCCGCGCGGTTGTTCTCCACGTCATCCGAGTGGCCGCGCACCCAGTGCCACGTCACCTCATGAACGCGGACGGCCTCCAGCAGCTCGCGCCACAGGTCCGCGTTGGACACGGCCTTCTTGCCCGACGTGCGCCAGCCATTGCCCTGCCACGTGTCCAGCCACTTCTCCGCGAAGGCGTTGCACACGTACTTCGAGTCGGTGAACACCTGGACGCGGCACGGCGTCTTCAGGGCCTTCAGCGCGACGAGCGCCGCGGTCAACTCCATCCGGTTGTTGGTGGAGTCCGCCTCCGAGCCCTGGAGCTCCTTGCGGTAGCCCTGGCGTTCGGGAGCGATGAGGATGGAGCCCCAGCCTCCCAGGCCGGGGTTCGGCGAACAGGCGCCATCGCAGTAGATGTGCACGAGCGGGAGCGACATCGGACGCGCACCCTACTCCATCCGCGTCCGGCGTCCCCCGGCTAGAGTCTGGACCGTGAGCGCCTTCCCCAGCACCCTCCCCCACGTCGAGGCCATCCCCCTGCGCGGAGGGCCCTTGCTTCGCTGGGGCGTGCTCGCTCCGGGGCGGATTGCCGGTGGCTTCGTCTGGGCCCTGCACCGGCACACCGACCAGCGCGTCCACGCGGTGGCCTCGCGTGCCCCCGAGCGCGCCCGGCGCTTCGCCGCGCAGTACGGCGTCCCGCGCGTCCACGAGTCCTACGAGCAGCTCGTCGCCGACCCCGACGTCGACATCGTCTACGTCGCGTCTCCCCACAGCGAACACAAGCGACAGGCCCTGCTCGCCATCGCCGCCGGCAAGCACGTCCTCGTGGAGAAGCCGCTCGCGCTCGACGCTGGCGAGGCCCGCGACATCGCCCGGGCCGCTCGCGCCGCGGGCGTCTTCGCCATGGAGGCCCTGTGGTCGCGCTTCCTCCCGCAAACCCTGCTCATCGAACGACTGCTGCGGGACGGCGTGCTCGGCGACATCCGTCTGGTCATGGCGGACTTCGGAGGCTGCTTCGACTTCGACCCCGAAGGCCGCGTCTTCAACCCCGCGCTCGGCGGTGGCGCGCTGCTCGACATCGGCATCTATCCCATCTGGCTCGCGCACCTCGTGCTCGGCCCGCCGCCACACATCCACGCCACGGGCACCCTCACCCAGACAGGCGTGGACGGACAGGCGGCCCTCGTCCTCACCTACCCCACGGGCGCCCAGGCGCTGCTGCACACCACCCTCTTCGCGGAGACACCCCAGGAGGCCGTCATCGCGGGGACGCACGCGCGCCTCCAGCTCGACTCGCGCTTCTTCACCCCCGGCGGCTTCACGTTGAAGGCTGCCAGGTCGGACCAGCGGCTGCGCTGGACCGACCCGTCCGGCATCCACGGCAGCGAGGGCCTCGCCTGGCAGGCGGCCGCCGTCGCACAGCACATCGCCGAGGGACGCACCGAGTCACCCCTGCATCCGCTGCAACACAGCATCGCGGTGCTCGAAACCATCGACGCGGCGCGAAAACAATTGGGCGTCAAGAATGACGGGCTGCGACAGAAATAACCGCAAAGGCCACAAAACCGGCTTTCCTGTGACCTGGACCGTCACAGCCTCCCCACGGCAATCATTGCCATCCGAGTGACTGTCTCGGTTGGGCGCAGTGGTCTGTCCATTGCAGACATCTGGCCTCCGCTGTCCACCCCGAGGAGGAATGGATGTCCATGATGCGAGCAGGAATGTTCGTGGGCCGGCTGCTGACGGCCACGCTGGTGGGAGTATTCGCGGGCTGTCAGGGGGAACCCTCGCAGGAGGAGGCCAAGGCCGCCTCCGCGTCACAGGAGGTCATGGCGGCCCCGCGGAACTGTGTGCAGCGCTTCGAGGGCATCGCCCACTGTGGCACGGGCAGCGCGGCGCTGAAGTCCACCGACGAGGGCCTGGTGGTCACCGGCTTGAACAGCCTGGAACAGGACGGCGTCGTCGGCCTCATGGGCCGCGCCGAGAGCTGGCGGCAGAAGTCCATCGTGGACTTCGGCGCGAGCGATGAGGGCATCCGGTTCTACGGCCGCAACGAGGACCAGGTCATCAGCACGCTGTCGCTGGCCCCGGACCCGAGCAACCCCGATGGCGGCATGCGGATGCTGCCCACGTTCACCGGAAGCCCGGGCGGCTCCTCCTACGCCATCAACGTGCGCAACCAGGGCGAGATGGTGGCCATGATGCTCCCGCACCGCTGGTGGGAGTGGTCCTCCGTGCAGATCTGGGCGTACATGGACCGCATGCGCCACCCGGACCTGTACTTCGGCGTGGAGGGCTTCGGCGTGACCACGGGCGTGGGCCGCGTGGGGGCCTGCATCTGGCGCGTGCGCTTCCAGGAAGGCGCGTTCACGGTGAACCTGGAGGATGGCCGACAGGTGACGGGCGATGAAATCGAGTTCGTGGAGCAGCTCGATGACGGCGCCTATCCCTACAGCGCCTTCACGCACATCGGGATGACGGGCGCGGTGGACAAGCTCACCATCGTGGAAGAGACCGTGGTCCAGAGCAGCAAGTGACGCCTCGGGCCCGTGCGCGGCGTGGACACGGGCCCGCCGTTATGGTTCACGGGCGCGTGCCGGGACCTTCCATCCCCCGGCACACGCTCGGAGAACAACCATGGGATTCCTGCGGCCCCACGCTGAACGCATCTACGCACTGCTCCGCATCGCCGCGGGGCTGATGTTCATGCTGCACGGCATGCAGAAGGTCTTCGGCATGTTCGGAGGGATGCCCGCCGGGGCGCCACCGTTCATCGTCTATGGCGCGGGGGGCATCGAGTTCCTGGGCGGCCTGCTCGTGGCGCTCGGGCTGTTCGCCGGCCCGGCGGCGTTCATCTCCAGCGGCACGATGGCGTTCGCCTTCTTCATGGGGCACGTGGTCCCCAACGGGGGCAACCTCAACCCTCTGCTGAACCAGGGCGAGCTCGCGGCGCTCTACTGCTTCGTCTTCTTCTACATCGCCGCTCACGGCTCCGGCATCTGGAGCGTGGACGCCGCGCGCCGGGGCCACTCCCGCACGTAGCCGCCCACGGGGTGGCTGGCTGCTCGCCCTCCAGGGCCTGCGTCGAGGGGTCAACCTTCCTCCCACACGCCCCGCCCGGCCTCGGGGCCGTGTGCTAACGAACTTGCTCGATGAGCTCCTCGACCTACTCGCGCGCGCCGGCTCCCAGCGACCCCGAGGTGCGGAACACACCTCACCGCGAGGGCCGGGAGGAGCCCTTCATCCAGCACGGCGGTGAGATGGGCGCCCTGATGCGGGCCCATGACTGGTCCAGCAATTCGCTCGGCCCGCTCGAGCACTGGCCCCAGTCCCTGCGGACGTCCGTCAGCACGATGCTGCGCTCGCCCTACCCCATCATCCTCTTCTGGGGCCCCGAGCTGCGCATGCTCTACAACGACCCGTTCCGGCCCATCCTGGGGGCGAAGCATCCCCAGACGCTGGGCGCGCGCGGAAACGAGGCGCTCGTCGAGGAGTGGGCGCAGCTGGGGCCGCTGATGCAGCGCGCCCAGGACACGGGCGAGCCCATCTACATCGAAGACGGGAACGTCAACTTCGCGCGCCGCCCCGGTGGCCTGCGGGAGGAGTCCTACTTCACCTGGTCCTACAACCCGACCATCGGCGAGTCGGGAGAGATCGCCGGCCTCTTCGCCATCGCGAGTGAGACGACCCGGCAGGTGGTGGGTGACCGCCGGCTGGGAATCCTCCGGGAGCTTTCCATCCGGATGGCCCTGGACAAGAAGGTCGAGGACATCTTCCGTTCGCTGGAGGAGGTGCTGTCGCAGGCGGCGTACGACGTGCCCTTCGCGCTGCTCTACGTCGTCAAGGCGGAGCAGGCGCGCCTGGTCAGCTGCGCGGGCCTGGAGCGTGGGGGGACCGCCGCGCCCGTCGCGCTGGCGCTGGACGACACGTCCTCCTGGCCGCTCGCGAGTGTCACGCGGTCGGGACAGGAGGTCCTGCTGGAGGACCTCCACCAGCGCTTCGGGCCCCTTCCCGGCGGGCCCTGGCCCGAGCCCACGACGCGAGCGCTCGTCCTCCCCGTGTCCATGGGCGTGGAGACGGAGACCACGGCGGTGCTCGTGGCGGGCCTGAGCCCCCTGCGCGCGCTGGACGACGAGTACCGCGGCTTCCTGCAACTGCTGGCGCGGCAGCTCAGCGCCAGCATCGCCAGCGCCCGCGCCTATGAGCAGGAGAAGCAGCGGGCGGAGGAGCTGGCCCGGCTGGACGCGGCCAAGACGGCGTTCTTCAGCAATGTCAGCCACGAGTTCCGCACCCCGCTCACGCTCATCCTCGGCCCCATCGAGGACGCGCTGGCGGGGACGCCGAAGTCGTTGGAGGGAGAGCCGCTGGAGCTGGTGCGCCGCAATGCCTTGCGGCTCTACAAGATGGTCAACACCCTGCTCGACTTCTCCCGGATGGAGGCGGGACGGGCCCAGGCCCGCTACCTGCCCGTGGACCTGTCTGTCTTCACCACGAACCTCGCGAGCACCTTCCAGTCCGCGGTGGAGAGCGCGGGCCTGCGGCTGGTGGTGGACTGTCCGCCCCTGCCCGAGCCCCTCTACGTCGACCCGGAGATGTGGGAGAAGGTTGTCCTCAACCTGCTCTCCAACGCGGTGAAGTACACCTACCGCGGGGAGATCCGCGTGAGCCTCCAGTGGGAGGACGCGCAGTCCGTCCTTCGCGTGGAGGACACGGGGGTGGGCATCCCCGAGGAGGAGCTCCCGCGCGTCTTCGAGCGCTTCTACCGCGTCCGCGTCACCCAGGGCCGCAGCCACGAGGGGACGGGCATCGGGCTCGCGCTGGTGCAGGAGCTGGTGAAGCTGCATGGGGGCAGCGTCGCGGTGACGAGCCAGCTGGGAAGGGGCACCACCTTCACCCTGCGGCTGCCGCGGGGGACGGACCACCTGCCCCCGGAGCGCGTCGAGCGCACCTTCCGGCCAGGGCCGGTCCCCTCGGGCGCCATCCCCTTCGTGGAGGAGGCGCGCCGCTGGTCCACGGACGTCAGCGCCATGGACACCGGGGCGCCGCCCGCCTCCGCGCCGCTCTCGCCAGAGGTCTCCGCGGAGCTCGCGCGCTCCCGCATCCTCCTGGTGGACGACAACGCCGACCTGCGCGCCTACGTCACGGGTCTGCTCAAGCACGTCTTCCCGCACGTGGAGGCCGCCAGGAACGGACAGGACGCGCTGGAGCAGGCGCGCGTCCGGCCGCCGGACCTCATCCTCTCCGACGTGATGATGCCGGTGTTGGATGGCTTTGGCCTGGTGCGGGAGCTGCGTGCCGACGAACGCACGCGCGCCATCCCCATCATCCTGCTGTCCGCGCGGGCGGGCGACGAGGCCACGGTGGAGGGCCTGCGAAGCGGCGCGGATGACTACCTGGTGAAGCCCTTCTCCGCGCGCGAGCTGCTGGTGCGGGTGCGCACCCAGCTGGACATGGCCCGCGTGCGCCGGGAGGTGGTCCGCAACGAGGTGGAGAAGGATTCGCTGCGCGAGTCCGTGCGGACGCGGGACGACTTCCTGCGGCTCGCCAGCCACGAGCTGCGCACGCCCGTGAGCGCCCTGTCGCTCAGCCTCCAGTCCCTGGTGCGCGGCCTGGACGCCGGGGCCCCGGACGCGAACCCGGAAGCCACCCGGCTCAAGGCGCGGACGACCGAGAAGCACCTCCAGCGCCTGGCGCGCCTGGTGGAGCAGCTGGTGGACGTGTCGGAGTTCGTCACCGGACCGCTGGACCTCTCACGGCGGGAGGTGGACCTGGCGGAGCTCGCGGCCGCGGTCGTGGCCCGGTCGCGGGAGAAGGCCCTGCGCGCGGACTGCGTCCTCACCCTGGAGGCGCCCCTGCCGGTGGTGGGGAGCTATGACCCCACGAGGCTGGAACAGCTGCTCGACAGCCTCGTGGACAACGCCCTCAAGTTCGGGACGGGCAGGCCCGTGGAGGTCACCGTGGCGCGCGCGGAGGGCCGGGTGAGTCTGGCGGTGCAGGACCATGGCGCCGGCATCGGGCCGGAGGACCAGGAGCGCGTCTTCGGGCGCTTCGAGCGCGCCGTCCCCGCCAATTACCACGGCGGCTTCGGGCTGGGACTGTGGATGGCCCGTCACATCGCGGAGGCCCACGGGGGGAGCATCCACCTGGAGCCCACGAAGGGCGGAGGCGCCACCTTCACCGCGGTGCTGCCGTTGGAGCTGAGCCCGGGTGGGTGACCCGCCGTCGCTGGAGCGCGGCTCCTCCAGCTGTGCTAATCCGCGCTGCAGCAGGGTGACGTCCCCACCCCCCAGCCCGGAAGACATCCATGGCAGGCAGCAGCCTGATTGCGCTCATCGACGACATCGCCACCATCCTGGATGACGTCTCCATCCTGACGAAGGTGGCGGCGAAGAAGACGGCGGGTGTGCTGGGAGACGACCTGGCGCTCAACGCGCAGCAGGTGACGGGCGTGAACGCGGACCGCGAGCTGCCCGTGGTGTGGGCGGTGGCGAAGGGCTCGCTCGTCAACAAGGCCATCCTGGTGCCGGCCGCGCTGGCCATCAGCGCGCTGGCGCCCTGGCTGGTGACCCCGCTCCTGATGGTGGGCGGCGCCTTCCTCTGCTTCGAGGGCGCGGAGAAGCTGGCGCACAAGCTCCTGCACGGCAAGGAAGAGGACGAGGCGCACCACGCCGAGCTGCGCAAGACGCTGGAGGACCCGAGCGTCGACCGGGTGGCCCTGGAGAAGGACAAGATCAAGGGCGCGGTGCGCACGGACTTCATCCTCTCCGCGGAGATCATCGCCATCACGCTGGGCACCGTGGCGGAGGTGGACTTCGCCACCCGCGTCTCGGTCATGGTGGGCATTGCCCTCATCATGACGGTGGGCGTGTACGGGCTGGTGGCGGGCATCGTGAAGCTGGACGACGCGGGCCTGTACCTCAGCCGCAAGGGCAGTGGCTTCGCGCAGGGCCTGGGCAGGGGAATCCTCCGCGCTGCGCCGTGGCTGATGAAGTTCCTCTCCGTGGCGGGAACGGCGGCCATGTTCCTGGTGGGCGGCGGCATCCTCGTGCACGGCGTCTCCGGCCTGCACCACGCGGAGGTGTCCTTCACCGCGTGGGCCGGGCGCGTCCCGGGCGTGGGCAACGTCCTGGGCGGGCTCGCCCCCATGGTGCTCAACGCCGCGGTGGGCCTGGGCGCCGGCGCCCTGCTGGTGCTGCTCGTCACCCTGGGCCAGAAGCTGTTCAAGGGCCGCGCCGCCAAGAAGTAGCCAGGTCTCCCCTCGCCATGGGTGGGATTGCATGAAAGCAGTAATTCATGCAATCACGGGTGTTGGATGTCTTCACGAGTCCAGCAGAGGGGGAGTTCCATGCAATCGCGTTCCTGGCTGCGGGGCAGCCTTGTCTTGTTGTGTCTCAGTTGTGGTCCCACGTCGTCGGAAGACGCTCCGGAGCCCGTGCAGGCCCAGTCCCGGACGCGGGCCGAGCAACTGGTCGCGGAGCGCGGCTTCGACCTCCGGGATGTCTCCCTGGTACCGGACGCGAAGGGGGTGCAGCAGACGCTCCACTTCCGGGGCGTGCCGGTCTGGGGCCTGGAAGCAAAGTCAGCGCAGGGCCAGACCTTCTTCTCCAACGTCCGGTTCCAGCCCACGGGCGCCGTGGAGACGGAGGCCCGGCTCACGGAAGCCCAGGCCCGGGACGCCGCGCTCGCGGCCCTGAAGGACGCCACCGCGAAGGTGGAGTCCGCGCGGCTCGTGCTCGTGCCCACGGAGGTGCGCCAGCTCCGGAAGGACGCGGCTGCCCCGCGCCTCGCCGGTCCCCGGAACGCCGAGGACTTCGAGCGGGTGGTGACGGACCTGCGGCTCATCTACCTGCTCAAGCTCGGCACGGCCGGGGACGTGTCCAGGCGATGGCTCGCGCAGGTGGATGCACGCTCCGGAGAGGTGCTGCGCCTGGATCCGCTCAGACACACGGGCGTGCAGGGGACGTTCAAGAAGGCCCGGGGCACGGGCTACTACGCGGGCGCGGTCAACCTCTCCGTGTTCTCCGAAACCCTGGGAGGGGCCACCTGGCTGCGGGACGTGTACCACAATGACTATTACGCCTACGTCTCGCAGGGTCGGGGCGGCTACTATGAGCTCTATTACACCTCGGACCTGATCCTGGGTGACGGGCTCCGATACAGCGGAGGAGGCCCGCTCGGGACCAACGGGGAGACCGCGGCGGTGGACACCTACCACGCCGTGGGCCTGGCGTGGTCCATCTACGAGACCTTCCTGGGGCGCGCCGGCCCGACGGGAAACGGCACGACCTTCGACATCCAGGTGCACGTCAACGAAGCGAACGCCTTCTATGACCCCGACGAGCACAAGCCGATCCTCCAGTTCGGATACCGCGCCCTCGGCGTCAATCCCAAGACCCCGTTCACGACCACCGACGTCGTCGCCCACGAGATGGCCCATGACTTCTTCGCCCGGGAGCTGGCGGGGGATCCCGCGGAGATTCCGTACGAGTATTCGGAGCGGGGCGGGCTGAATGAGGGCACGGGAGACATCTTTGGTTTCGCCACCGAGCTGCTGCGCGACGCGAAGCGGGCATCGTCGACGTCGACGAACATCGATGGGGTGGTGCTGAAGCCCTCGAACCTCACGATTGCCGAGGAGACGGGCGCAGTGGTCCGCAACCTCCTGGAGCCCACGTATGCGAAGTGGTTCGCGGACATTGGAGGCAGGGACCCGCACCTTTCCGGAGGCCCCCTGAGCCGGATGTTCCTGCTGCTGGCCTATGGTTGCAGCACGCAGACCACGAGCCCGTGGCACTGCGACCTGGTGCCCGAAGGGTTCAGTGGCCTGGGGCCCACGGAAGCGCTGCGCATCTGGGCGCAGGCTGTGCAGTTGATGCCGATGGACACGGACTACCTGCAGGCCCGCCAGGCGGCGCTCGCGGCGGCGACCGCGCGGGACGGCGTTCACGGCGGCCCCCGGATGAAGGCCGTGGCGCGGGCGTTCGCGGCCGTCAACGTCGGTTACAAGCCGGACTCGGTGCCGCCGCAGACGACGCTGAGCTGCCGGCAGGTGAACCAGGACATCGAATGCACCGGCACCATCACCGACGCTGAGTTGCCGGACCAGTACACCACCGCGCCGCGGCTGGTGGTGGACGGCGGCGCGCAGATCAAGACGCTGTCCGGCTGGCAGTTCGAGCAGACCCTGCCGGGCGCGGCGCTGGCCCATGGCAACCACACCATCCGGCTGGAGGCCTGGGACTACTGGGGCAACCTGGCCACGCGAACGGTGACGGTCGCGATGGACAAGCAGTCGCCCACCTTCTCCGTCCTGCGCTCCGGTACGCCGAAGCAGCCCCTCTACTCCGTCACGCCGAGCGACCCGTCCGGAATCCAGGCCGTGGACTTCAGCGCCGACGGCCAGTTCATGGCCGGCATCTTCGTGCCCCCCTACGAGCACGCGCTGGACACCTCCACCTGGACCGATGGCACCCATGACGTGGCCATCAAGGTCTTCGACAAGTACCTGAACGCCGCCGTCCAGCACTTCAACCTGAAGGTGGACAACACGCCGCCCGGCTTGACGATGACGGTGGGAGCGGGCGACGAGGCGCCGTTCACGGTGAATGTCTCGGTGACGGACAGCTCCGCGGTGACGCGGGTGGACTTCAAGGTGGATGGCTTTGTCTTCGCCACGCGGACGAACGAAGCCACGGCGTATCAAGCCAGCTACACGCCGCCGGATCCGCTGGCCCACAACCTCACCGTGGAGGTGACGGACGCCTTCGGCAACAAGGGGACCACCTCCCTGGCGGCCCCGCTCGACCGCAGGCCCCCGGCGGTGACCTTCACCAAGACGCAGCTGAGTTCGCTGGTGCGTCTGAATGTCAGCGTGACGGACGGCTGTGGCGTCGAGTATCCGTATGCGCTGTATGTGGACGGGACGCTGGTGGCACAGCCCACGACCCCGGCCTATGTGCTGGAGTTCGGGGACGCGATGGCGGCGGGGGCTCACACGTTCCAGGCCGTCGTTCGCGACCTGTGCGGCAACACGGCGAACTTCGTGACGTCGTTCATCAAGGACCTCACCCCGCCTGTCATCACCGGCATCATCCGGGACGACACCCAGCCGAAGAAGCCGAAGTTCACCGTGCAGTGCACGGACACGGAGGGCGTGCACCACGTGGAGCTGCGCGAGGGGGGCTCCGTCACCCAGACGGACACCACCGCGCCCTATGAATTCGTGGTCGACACCACGGGCCGCGCGGATGGTGATTACTCACTGCTGTTCCAGTGCACGGACATCAACGGCGTCTCCAGCTCACCGGAGACCCGCACCGTGACGGCGGACAACACGGGGCCCACCATCAACCTCACGCTCTATGGCTCGGGCCGCTCCTACCTCATCTCCGCGGAGCCCGCGAGCGACCCTCGCGGCATCCAGTCCATCACCCTCGCGCATGTCCTGATACCCGCCTTCTCCGCCACGCTCACCCAGGCGCCCTGGTCCACGTGGTGGAACATCCCGGGCACCGGCTCCATCCAGTCGGACATGCTGTTCTCCGTCACCGCCAAGGACAAATGGGGAAACACGTCCAGCAAGTCGCTGTATTGCTCGGTGAATACCGCCTCCACCGTGGCGCAATACCGGACCTGTCACCCGTGAGCTGACGCAGCCGGGGAGCATGAATGGGCATGCTCCCCGGCCGTGCGGCCCGTTCGCCGCACGGAGGTGCCCGTTCACCGCGGGCCCGTCCCCACCGGCTGAACACTCCCACAGCGTGGCGTCAGGGCAGGCAGGGTGGCTCCGTTCACCTCCTGCCCTGGAAGCGCTCCATGCCGCGCAAGCTGCTCGTGTCGTCGTTCCTGTTCGCCGCGCTCACGTGTGCCCCTGCCCTGGCCGCGGACACTCCGCCCAGAGGCCGCCACAAGCAGGTGGATGCCCTCTTCTCGCAGTGGAAGAGCAAGACCGTGCCCGGCTGCGCCGTGGGCATCTCACGCGACGGCGTGCTGGACTACGCGCGAGGCTACGGCATGGCGGACCTGGAGCACGACGCCCCTGTCACGCCGCGCTCGGTCTTCTCCATCGCCTCCATCTCCAAGCAGTTCACGGCCTTCTCGATTGGACTGCTGGCGCAGGAGGGCAAGCTCTCGCTGGACGATGACATCCGCAAGTACGTGCCGGAGCTGCCCGCGTATGCAAAGACGGTCACGCTCGCGCACCTGATGCATCACACCAACGGGTTGCGTGAGCAGGGACAGTTGCTGAACCTGGCGGGCTGGCGCGGTGACGACGTGTCCACCGAAGCAGACGTCCTCTGGGCGCTGAGCCGGCAACGCGGCGTGAACTTCGAACCGGGCGCAGAAGTCCTGTATGGCAATGCCGCATACACGTTGCTGGCGGTCGTGGTGCGGCGTGTCTCCGGCCAGTCGTTGCAAGCGTTCGCCCACGAGCGGATCTTCAAGCCGCTCGGGATGACCGACACCCGCTTCCGCGAGGACCACACCGAGCTCTTTTCCCGGCGCGCCTGGGGCTACACCTCCCGCGACGGCGGTGGCTGGCGCCTCAGCGTCTCCAATTCCGACCATTACGGCGCGGGCAATCTGTTCTCCACGGTTGGCGACCTGCTGAAGTGGGAGCAGAACCTGCTCGACGCACGCGTCGGTGGGCAGGCGCTGGTCGCGTTGGTGCGGACCTCCGGCAGGTTGAACGACGGCACCGTGACGGGCTACGGCGGCGGCCTCCGGTTGATGGGGTATCGCGGCCTGGACATGGTGAGCCACGACGGCATGGACGGCGGCTACCGCACGGAGGCCCTCCTCTTTCCCGCCCAGCGGGTCGCCGTCGTCACGCTCTGCAACAGCGGGCTGATTGACGCCAGCGTGCTCGCCCGGAAGGTCGCCGACGTGTACCTGGGCGCGCACCTGAAGGAAGAGCTGCCGCCCGTCGTGAAGATGGCGGAGACGGAGCTGTCGGCGCTGGCGGGCGACTACTGGAGTCCACTGACGGATGAATTGGTGCGGCTGGAGCTCAAGGACGGAGCGCTGCGCCAGGTCGGCGTGCCCACCGCCTTCGTGCCCGTGGGCGATGGTGCGTTCCGTCCAGGCGAGTCGATGCACGTCTGGCGTTTCTCGACCCCACGCGAGCTGAGCATCCGGGACGCCTGGCCGACGACGCGGCCCTTCGTCCGCGTGAGCGAGCCGAAGCCCACGGCTTCGGCATTGGCGTCCTTCGCGGGGCAGTACCGCAGCGACGAGGTCGACATGACCTACACGGTGCGCGTCACGGACGGGAAGCTGGCCATCCGCTGGCCGCGCCGGGACGAGGTGGTGCTGGAGGCCGTCGGTGGAGACCGCTTCGCCGGCTCGCTCGGCGCGGTCACGTTCACGCGAGCGGCCTCCGGCGGAGTCGACGGGTTGACCATCAGCAACCGCCGCCTGCGCCGGTTCCGCGCGGAGCGGCTTCAGAGAGCGGAGCCGGTGAGAGCGGCTTCGGCGGCAGGCAATTGAACCTGGGGGCCTGTTGATAGCCGCTCAACACCCGCCGGTGCGTTCCAGAGAGTTCACTTGAGGTCTTCCACGGATTTCCTGAAAGAGGAGGAATGCAAAGGAGCGTCTCAATGAATGTTCGTCACCTGCTGGCCGGAGTCCTGGTCACCGTCACTGCTTGTGGAGAAAAGCCGGAGGACGGCCCCGAACTCCAGACCCAGACCGCCGCGGTGGTCGCCGGCTCGCGGCTCGTCAGCGTGCAGTCCGGCCGCTGCCTCGACGTGGCGCAGAACAGCCAGACCGCGGGGCAGGAGCTCCACATCTATGACTGCCACAGCCAGGACAACCAGCGGTTCCTCTTCACGCCGGAAGGCGAGCTTCGCGCGTTCGGTGGCTCGTGGTGCGTCCAGCCGGAGACCGCCAGCTCCGGGGCCCGGGCCGTCATCGCCGCCTGCAATGGGACGGCGAACCAGCGGTGGGTCCGCAACACCGCTGGCGCGGTGATCCACACGGCGACCTCGCTGTGCCTCGACGTGTCCGGTCAGGCCACCGCCAACAGCTCGAAGGTCATCGTCTGGACCTGCAACGCCCAGACGAACCAGCAGTGGTCATTTCCTGCCGACACCCAGGCGCCCACCGTGCCCGCGGGGCTCGCGCTGTCCAACGTGACGTGCAACTCGGCCACGCTGTCGTGGTCGCCGTCCACGGACAACCAGGGCGTGGCCTTCTACGACGTCTACCATGACGGCCAGCTGATGAAGTCCTTCTCCGGCGCCACGGTGTCCACCGGGCTGACCGTGGTCCCCGGCGTGACCTGGGGCCTGTATGTGAATGCGCGGGACGCGGTGGGCAATGTCTCCCAGGGCAGCGCCACGCTCTCCATCACCCCGCCGCAATGCCAGGCGGACACCCAGGCTCCCAGCATCCCGACCGGCGTCACCGCCACCGCGTCCGGCACCAGCGTGACGGTGAACTGGACCGCGTCCACCGATAACGTGGGCGTGAGCGCGTATGACGTGTTCCGGGGTGGCGTGAAGATTGGCACGGTGGCCGGCTCCCCGCCTGGGACCACCTTCGTCGACAGCGGTTTGTCCGCGAACACGGCCTATACCTATGCCGTGCTCGCCCGCGACGCCCAGGCCAACGCGTCCGCCCAGAGCACGTCCGTGACGGTCACCACCGGCCAGGCCTGCGCGAACGCTGTCTGCTCCGTCATCCAGGTCGCCACCGACACGGACATCCCGTGGGGCCTGGTGAACCTGCCGGACGGGACGGCGCTCTACGGCCGCCGCGACGCGCAGAACATCATTCGCCTGGACCCGGCGACGGGCCAGAAGACGTCCGTGGGTACCATCCCCAACGTGCAGAGCACCGACGGCGAGGGCGGCCTGATGGGGCTGGAGCTCTCCCCCACCTTCGCCACCGACCGCTGGCTGTACGTGATGCACACCTCCCCCACCGACAACCGCATCGTGCGGCTGCGGTATGAGAATGGCGCCCTCAACACCGCGTCGCTCCAGGTGCTGCTCCAGGGCATCGGCCGCAACAAGTTCCACAACGGCGGGCGCCTGCGCTTCGGCCCGGACGGGAAGCTCTACGCGTCCACGGGCGATGCCCAGAACGGCGCCTACGCCCAGGACATCAACAACCTGGCCGGCAAGGTGCTGCGCCTCAACGCCGACGGCACCGTCCCGTCCGACAACCCCTTCGGCAACTACGTGTGGAGCTACGGCCACCGCAACCCGCAGGGGCTGGCCTTCGACTCCCAGGGACGCCTGTGGGAGCAGGAGTTCGGCAACTCCGTGATGGACGAGACCAACCTCATCCAGAAGGGCGGCAACTACGGCTGGCCCAACTGCGAGGGCACGGTGTCCCAGGGCGGTTCGGGCTGCGCGACGGCCGGGTACATCGCGCCGAAGCAGACCTACTCCACGGCGGACGGTTCGTGCTCCGGCATCGCGGTGGTGCGCGACGTCCTCTACGTGGCCTGCGCCCGCGGCACGCGCCTCTACCGCGAGGTCATCAGCGGCACCAACCTGACCAACGTGCAGCAGTTCTTCGTCGGCACCTACGGCCGGCTGCGCACCGTGGAGCCGACCCCGGACGGCAACCTCTGGATGACCACCACCAACCAGGGTGACAAGGACAGCATCCCCAACAACAGCAATGAGCGGATCTTCCGCGTCGTGCTGGGCCTGTAGCGAGCGTCCCGGACACTGAAGCGCCGTGACGAAGGGCTCACCTCGTCACGGCGCTCAGTACAGATCGGGGATGAAGTTCCGCCCCTTGAGCGAGGCGTCGTCGTCGTACTTGCCATGCGTGGAGCGGGGCGGCAGCTTCACCTTGGCGCGCTTCACCTTCTCGTAGGGAATCTTCTCCAGCAGGAAGCGGATGCAGTTGAGCCGCGCCTTCTTCTTGTTGTCGGACCGCAGGATGTGCCAGGGCGCGAAGGGCGTGTCCGTCGCGGCCAGCATCTGATCCCTCGCCTTGGAGTAGTCGTACCAGCGCTTCCAGGACTTGATGTCCATGGGGCTCAGCTTCCACTGCCGCAAGGGGTCGTCGATCCGCGCCGCGAACCGCCGCGCCTGCTCCTCCTTGCCGACCTCCAGCCAGATCTTCAGCAGGAGGATTCCGCTGTCGACCATGTACTGCTCGAAGACGGGGCAGCCCATCAGGAAGCGCTCGTGCTCCTCGGGCGTGCAGAAGCCCATCACGGGCTCGACGCCGGCCCGATTGTACCAACTGCGGTCGAAGATCACGATCTCGCCCGCCGCCGGAAAATGCGGCACGTACCGCTGCAGGTACATCTGGGACTTCTCCCGGCTCGAAGGCGCCGGGAGGGCCACCACGCGGAACACCCGGGGACTCACCCGCTCGGTGATGGCGCGGATCGTTCCACCCTTCCCCGCCGCGTCCCTGCCTTCGAACACCACGATGACGCGCATCTGCGTGTGCTTGACCCACTCCTGAAGCTGACAGAGCTGGGACTGGAGCTTGCGGAGCTCCTGGGTGTAGGCCTTTCGCTTCAGGGGCTCTTTGCGGGTGTCCTGTGCCATGGCCATAGGGTTGTGCGGCCCTCCGGTACGCGCAATGCGTGCCATTGGGGAGGGCGTCCGCCAGCCGGGAACGCGCACCGGGTCTGACGGATGACAGCCCTTCCGCCCCCAGTCCGTGTCGGGCATGGGCCAGCGGACATCGGGGATTGCCCCCTGGGGCATCCGGACAGCTCGTACTTCCGCGCGCATCCCTCCGTGCGGAATCTCCCCGCCCATCGAGGTGTCGCGAATGCGGGGGACGGCCAGCGCCATGCAGGGGATGAAGCCGGGATTCGCATCCTTCGTCGGCACCGTGCCGCTGCTCGGCGTCCTCGCCGCGCTCTCAGGGTGCGCGGTCGGCCCCGACTTCAAGAAGCCCGAGGCCGCGGTCGCCAAGGAGTGGCGCACCCAGGGCGACCCGCGCCTGTCGACGCAGGCCGCGGTCGACACCCAATGGTGGAAGTCGTTTGGCGATCCCTCGCTGGACCGGCTCGTCGAGCTCGCCGCCAGGCAGAACCTGCCGCTGCAGATCGCGGGGCTGAGGATCGTCGAGGCTCGCGCCCAGCTGGCCATCCTCACCGGCCGGCAGTATCCGCAGTTCCAGGCCCTCAACGCCAGCGGTGCAGCGGTGGGGCGCAGTGAGAACTCAGCCGCGGCCAATCCCATCAACCTGCAGAACCTGGGCTCCATCGACCGCCACTTCCTGGAGTACCAGCTGGGCTTCGACGCGCTGTGGGAGGTGGACTTCTGGGGCAAGTACCGGCGGGGCGTGGAGTCGGGGACCGCGAGCCTGCTCGGGTCGGTGGCGGACTACCAGTCCTCGCTCGTCTCGCTCACCGCGGAGGTCGCGCGAACCTATGTCCTGGTCCGCACGTACGAGGTGCTCATCGCGCAGGCGCTGGAGAACGTGCGCATCCAGGAGGAGGGCTACCGGATCGCCGAGTCGCGCTTCAGCAACGGCGTCACCTCGGAGCTGGATGTGACGCAGGCCGCGACCCTGCTGGAGAGCACCCGGGCCACCATCCCCCAGCTGGAAGCCGGGCTGGAGCAGGCCCGCAACGCAATGAGCACGCTCCTGGGCCAGCCCACGGGCGAGGTGGAGGCGCTGCTGGCGGGCCCCAAGCAGATTCCGGTGGCGCCCGCGACGGTGGCCGTCGGCATGCCGGCTGAAATCCTGCGGCGACGCCCGGATGTCCGCAGCGCGGAGCTGTCCGCCGCCGCGCAGTGCGCCCGGATCGGCATCGCGGAGGCGGAGCTCTATCCGAGCTTCTCCCTCTTCGGGTCGATCGGGCTCCAGGCGAGCACCAGCGCCGCGGCCTCCGGCAACCTCTTCTCCCTGGGCAGCCTCTTCTATTCCGTGGGCCCCCGGATCGTCTTCCCCTTCCTGAACTACGGCCGGCTGAAGAACGGGGTGCGGGTCGAGGATGCGCGGTTCCAGCAATTGCTCGTCAACTACCGCAACACGGTGCTCAAGGCGGCCCAGGAGGTGGCGGACGCCTTGACGGGATTCATCCACGCCCAGCAGGCCATGACCTTCCAGCAGGCCGCGGTGAAGTCCGCGCAGCGGTCGGTGGAGCTCGCGGTGGTGCAGTACCGCGAAGGCGCCGTGGACTATCAGCGCGTGCTGGACGCGCAACGGTCGCTCCTGGAACAGCAGAACAACCTGGCCCAGACGAGCTCCAACATCGCCACGAACCTGGTCGCCCTCTACAAGGCATTGGGCGGAGGCTGGGAGGTCCGCCGCAACCAGCCCATCGTGCCGGAGCCGATGCAGTCCGAGATGGAGCAGCGGACCCACTGGGGCGACATGCTGTCCAAGCCGCGGACGCAAGAAACCAAGACGGTCTCGCAACCCGTCAAGCCATAGAGAGTCCGCCATGCCCTGGAAGCCGAAAGGGAAATTCAAGTGGATCATTGGGCTGGTCGCCCTCGCGATCGTCGCGTTCATCGGCTTCAAGTATTGGAAGGGGAAGAAGTCCGCGCTGCCGGAGGGAATCGTCTCGGGCAACGGCCGCATCGAGTCAAAGCTGGCGGATGTCTCCGCGAAGGAGCCCCTGCGGGTGCGGGAGGTGCTCGTCAACGAAGGCGACCTCGTCAAGCCAGGGCAGGTGCTGGTGCGCCTGGACACCACCACGCTGGAGTCCAGCCTGGCGGAGGCCAACGCGAACGTCGCGGCCACGCAGGAGAAGCTGGCGGTGGCCGAGGCGGGCATCGTCAAACAGAAGAGTGAGATTGAGCTCGCCACCATCGAGGCCGAGCGCGCCCGGAGGTTGGTGGCGCAAGGCGCCGGCTCGCAGCGGGACGTGGACGTCCGGACGAGCCAGCTGGAGACCACCCGGGCCAGCCTGGCGGAGGCCGAGGCCACGCTGAAGACCTCGCGGGAGGAGATCGCAGTCGCGCGAGCCAACGCGGCGACGATTCAAACGCGCATCAACGATGCGACGCTCAAGTCCCCGGTGACAGGCCGGGTCCTCTACCGCCTCGCCGAGCCCGGCGAGGTGCTGTCTCCCGGCGGACCCGCGCTGACGCTCGTGAACCTGGAGGACGTCTTCATGGAGATCTTCCTGCCCGCGAGCGAGGCCGCCCGCGTGAAGATTGGCTCCGAGGCGCGCCTCACCGTCGACTTCGAACCCAACCGTTCAATCCCCGGCTACGTGTCCTTCGTGTCGCCGGAAGCGCAGTTCACGCCCAAGCAGGTGGAGACGAAGAGCGAGCGGGAGAAGCTGGTGTTCCGCCTGAAGCTCCAGGTCCCCCGGGAGCTGGCCAGCCGCTACGTGGAGCGCATCAAGACAGGCATCCGCGGCGTCGGTTACGTGAAGGTGGACCCTGACGCGGCGTGGCCGTCCCGGCTGCAGAACGTCGTCACGGCGGAATCCGAACCCCACTAGCCCGGCGACAAGGGAGGGCCCCGCCATGGTCTCATCCGTGTCTCCAGGGGCGCCGGCCGGCTCCACCCATCAGCTCGTGGTTTCCATCCAGGACGTGACCCACCGCTACGGCAAGGCCGTGGCGCTGGACGGCCTCTCGCTCGACGTTCCCAGCGGCATCCGGGTGGGCATCGTGGGGCCTGACGGCGTGGGCAAGTCCACGCTGATGGCCCTGGTCGCGGGCGCCAAGAAGATGCAGCAGGGGCGTGTCATGGTCCTCGATGGGGACATCGCGGACGCGCGGCACCGGCGTGAAGTGGGGCCGCGCATCGCGTACATGCCCCAGGGCCTGGGCAAGAACCTCTACCTGGAGCTCAGCGTCTACGACAACGTGGACTTCATGGCCCGGCTCTTCGGGCTGTCCCCCGAGGAGCGCAAGGTGCGCGTCCCGGAGCTGCTCGCGGCCACCGGCCTGGGAAAGTTCGCGGAGCGCCCCGCCGGCAAGCTCTCCGGCGGCATGAAGCAGAAGGTGGGGCTGTGCGGCGCGCTGGTGCACGACCCGGACCTGCTCATCCTCGACGAGCCCACCACCGGCGTGGATCCGCTCTCCCGGCGGCAGTTCTGGACCCTCATCGACGAGATTCGCGCCGGGCGCCCCGGCATGAGCGTCATCATCTCCACGGCGTACATGGATGAAGCGCAGCAGTGGGATTGGATCGTCGCCATGGACGCGGGGCGCGTGCTGGCGACGGGAACTCCCGCGGAGCTGATGGAGCGCACGGGGACCCAGGACCTGGAGAAGTGCTTCATCGCGCTGCTGCCCGAGGAGAAGCGCCGGGGCCACAAGGAGATCACCATCCCGCCCCGCGCGCCGGGCAACGCGGAGCTGGCCATCGAGGCCCACGGACTGACCCGCCGCTTCGGGACCTTCACCGCCGTCGACCACGTCACCCTGTCCATCGAGCGCGGGGAGATCTTCGGCTTCCTGGGCTCCAACGGCTGCGGCAAGTCCACGACCATGAAGATGCTGACCGGCCTGCTGCCTCCCACGGAAGGCACGGCGAAGCTCTTCGGCAGCTCCGTGGACGCGGGCAGCATGGAGGTGCGCAAGAACCTGGGCTACATGACGCAGTCGTTCTCGCTCTACGGCGAGCTGAGCGTTCAGCAGAACCTGGTCCTGCACGCCCGGCTCTACCACCTGCCTCCAGACAAGGCGAAGGCACGCATCGACGAACTGGTGGATCGGTTCGGACTGGGCGCGCACCTGGAGGCGTTGGCCGGGGACCTGCCCATGGGCCTGCGCCAGCGGCTCTCGCTGGCCGTCGCCGTGCTGCACGGGCCGCAGATCCTCATCCTGGACGAGCCCACGTCGGGAGTGGACCCGGTCGCCCGCGACAGCTTCTGGGAGCTGTTGATCGACCTGTCGCGCAAGCAGGGCGTCACCATCTTCGTGACGACGCACTTCATGAACGAGGGGATGCGCTGCGACCGCATCTCCCTCATGAACGCGGGCAAGGTGCTGGCGGCGGACAGCCCCCAGAAGCTCATCGAGGCCCGGAACGCGGACAGCCTGGAGACCGCCTTCATCGGCTACATGGAAGACGCCATCGCGGAGAAGGCACGCGCCGAGGGCAAGGACGCGACTCCCGCCCCCGCGCCCGAAGCCGAAGACGAGCATCAACAC